>JADZGG010000359.1 GCA_020854015.1 Flavobacteriales bacterium | reverse complement strand
AGGGCCGGGCCATGTAGAAGATCTTGTGGAAGTGAACCTACCGCCTCACTTCATACCGCAGCGCCACCGCCCCGGAGCCGAACTCCTCCCGGCCCACGAGCTTCAGGTCCACCATCTTGGAAAGTCCCGCGAACAAGGTCGGTCCGCGACCGATGATGCGTGGATGCACCACGATCTGGTACTCATCGATCAGGCCCAGCTCCGTCAAGGCCATCGCGAGTTGCACGCCGCCCACGCCGATGCCTTTGCCCGGTTGCTGCTTGAGCTGCTGAACGAAGGTTGCCAGATCCCCACGCACGAGCTCCGAATTCCAATCGACCTCCTTCAGCGTGCCGGACACCACGTACTTCTTCGCCGCGTCGATCGTCTGAGCGAAGGGCCGCATCCAGTCCGGCATGGGCCACGATGCCGGCAAGCGCCACGCGGCCAACATCATCTCGTAGGTCACCCGGCCAAAGAGCAGGGCATCGCACTGGGCGATGTACTCCATGGCGTTGCGGTGCAGGTCCTCGTCCGCGATCCCCACCATGTGATCGTAGCAGCCGTCCAAGGTGACGTTGATGGAGAAGCGGAGAGGGCGCATGTTATTCGTTGATCTGCTTGTTAGATGACCTTGGTGACGTCGGTATGGTCTTCGGGCGAACTATCAAAGTCACGAGCCATGTGATCATATGACAGCCAATCATAATGTTCCAATCCGCAAACCTGCGCAAACAACTTTGAGGGTTCTGCCTCGAAGAGCTCGTCAAGATCCTTCGGGTGCAACAGCCGCTCGAGTTCGTCGAGATGAGCTAGCTGCGCTAACGGCACATGCTGCTGGAGCGCGGCGCGCGAATAGTCAGAGTGGTCCACGCTCACCTCGTCATCCCAACTGCAGCGATAACCGCTGACCAATTTGGTGTCCTCATACAGCGCGAAGCTCCATTCGTGGTCTTCGGCGAAGACGTAGTGCAATAGGGGATGGGTCGCCGCAGTGACGATCCTCTTATCTGGTTTGAAAACTCCCTCCTCTGCTACGAACGTAACCCATCCATTCACAGGCTGAAATACATAGCCCTTGAGCTTCGCGCGACGCAGAAGCTCGATGGCATCCTCGGCGCGCTGACTTCTTAGATGGTAGCTCTCACTGAACTCACTCATGTGTAGATGTGATTATCCTCGTTCCGCTTACTTCTTAGTATCGTTCAGGTCCTTCAGATCGCCTTCTTGATCACTCCGTCCAGTGAGATCTGTTCCATCATTCTGATCCTTCTCATGTCCGTTCGTTCCAGTAAGCGTTGGCGACGTCGATCAGCTCGCTCAGAGCAACGCCTCGGCCAGTATCGAGTTTCACCGCGCCGTCCGCAGCGGCAACTTCCAGTATTCCGTCGGCACAGTGGACTGTGCAAAGACCGTCGACAAGTTCTGCGCTTAGAACTTCGGGCTCCAGATCCGCAATAGTGGAAGGATCGGTGGTGAAATCCTGCGCACCATACTCCCGATAGGCGAATCGGGTGCAGCTGATGAGAGTGACCTGAATGGTCTCGCCGGGCTCAGCAAAACGTTCGCGCAAGTACTCAATGGAGACATCGAGCCGCACGGTACCGGGAACTGTGCCGGACGCGCCGACTATGCTACCGTCGTGTAGGACGTCCCAGATGGTGGGGTAAAAGTCCATGTGATCGAACACCACTGATCACTCCTTCGGCTCCCACAACTCGATCTTGTTCCCTTCCGGATCATACACCCACGCGAAGCGGCCGTAGTCCTCATCCATGCGCTTGGGGTCGATGCGCACACCGGCTTCCTCCAGTTTCTTCAGCAGACCATCCATGTCCTGCACGCGCAGGTTCAGCATGAACTGCTGCTTGCTGTCGAAGTAGTCGCTGTCGCGCTTGAAGGGCGAGAACACCGTTGGGCCGGCATCCTGCTGCCAGATCCAACCGTTGTCCTGGTCGTTGATGCCGAAGTGGTCGTTGTACCACTTGGCCAGGGCCTTGTGGTCGTCCGAGCGGAAGAATAATCCGCCAATGCCGGTGACGTGTCGTGACATGGGATGGTGTTGGTTGAAGCGAAGATAGCCGTGCTTCGAACCTCCTTTCCCGACTTCAGTTTGCCGAAGCGGGAATGCGATCGGGCGCTGAGTGCACGGGTCGATGCTCAGTTCACCACCAACCGTTGAACGGACACATGTCCGGCCTTATCCCGCGCCGTTACCTGATACGCGCCCTTGTCCCAGGTGCTCACATCGAGCGAAATGCCGCTGCCCATGCTATTCCCGATGGGGAAGTGTTCCGCATGCACGGTGCGTCCAAGGGCGTCCGTCACCGTCATCTCCATCGCACCGATCGCGTTGGCCTGGATGCGCACGATCCCGTTGGCAGGATTCGGGAAGAGGGAGAGCCCTGTTGCTGCCTCGGTGGTCACGATGCCGGCGACGATGGGGACCAGGTAGTAGGATTGGAACAGTTCCTCGGATTGTGAGCCGTTCGTGTAGTAGACATGATGGATGGTGCTGGCCAGCACTTCCTGGGTTCCGGTCTTCCGGAAGATCACTTCGTCTTTCGTGGTCACGTAGGTGGTGCCGAAGGACACGGCGGTCTCGCTCGAAGCGTGTGTGATCCGGAGGACGTCCGTAAAGGTCCCGTTAGGCAGAATGAGGGTGCCCGAGCCATCAGCAGTGTAAGTGCTGGTATCGGCCCCGGAGCTGATGGGCGTGCCGCTCACTTGGGTCTCGTAGGCCGCGAAGTCGGTCCATGTGGTTCCCACGGTGCAGGGATAGCGCATGGTGTTCTCCACATCGGAGAAGAGCGCGGTTACAGGTCCTCCACTGTCGTAGGAGCCAAGGCCATAGAGCCCGTCCGGCTGCACATCAATGAAGCTCGCGGTGGTCAGACTGCCAGCGGGTTGAAGGGCCAGGTCCGCGTCCGGGAATTGGGCGGAGCCGGGCGCCAAGCTTGGGAGAATGTAAGAGAACACTTCGGCCCCGCCCGAAGGTGTCGCCGCGCTCATGTCCCAGGTCTGTCCGCTGCCGGTGCTCAACGCCCCGTACCAGGCGCTGGTCTGCCAGGAGAACGTGTAGCCCACCGCAGGAGCATCCGCAGAAGTGATCGTTTGAGCATTCAACAACATGAAGGCAGTGGCTCCAGCAAGGGTGAAGAGTGTTCTCATGGGTCAGTAGTAGCGTGCGATGAGGGTGAAGGAAGGGGAAAGCGACGCAAGCGAGCAGCTGCAAGTGGTCATGTTCTGAACAGGGGCGGGTTGATCTGGAAGCCTGGCTTGCCCACCATGTAACCCCGCGTTTCCGACCTCGATCGATCCAAGTGGTTCTACACTGATGTGCTCGGCTGGTCACCGATGCACGAGGCTGACGGTATCGTCATGTACACCCTCAATGGCAAGATCCTCTCGCTGTTCCCCCAGCACGAACTGGCGGAGGATGCGCAAGTGAAGAACGATGGTGCGGGCTCCCGCTTCACCCTTGCCCAATGCTTGCGATCAACGGAAGAGGTCGATGCCTTCTTTGCGCACCTGAGGCAGCACGGCGTTGCCATCACGAAGGAACCGGTGAAGGTGTTCTGGGGCGGCTCGCGGCTACTTCGCCGATCCCGATGGGCACCTGTGGGAGATCGCGCACAACCCGTTCCTGGAGCTGGATGCGGCGGGCAATGCGGTGGGGATGAAGATGGGGTGAACCCGACCGGATATATTCGCCCGGATCCTAAGCCGAGCATCATGGGTTGGAAGAAGTACGCGTTCGAGTTCCTCTCCATTTTCGTGGCGGTGATCGCCGCCTTCGCACTGGACAAGTGGAACAGCGATCGGAAGGATGCTCAAGCGGAGGAGAAGATCCTCTTGGAGATCTCCCATGGCTTGCAGAAAGACCTGGAGGACATCCGACTGAATATGGCCGGGCATCGCGACGGCATGAACGCGTGCATCTATTGGCGCAAGGTGTTGAACGGCGAGCAGGCCCCGGCGGACTCTCTCCTTCAGTACACCTTCTCGCTCACACGGGACTTCATCGCCATCCAGAACAGTTCAGGTTACGAGTCCCTACGCTCCCGGGGGCTTGAGCTGGTGCAGGACGACAGCTTGCGCAGCGACATCATCTCCCTCTATGAGTATGACCTGAAGATCCTGGCCAAGCTGGAGGAGGACTATGGTGAAATGCAACTTCATGCCAGCTACTACCCGGCCTTCAGCGCGTTGATCGCCCCGCATCTGCAGTTCTCGCCGGGCGGGGTTCCGACAGGCCTCGACCTGCCGCTGGAATTGGACCCCATTGGGCGCGACCGCTTCCTATTGGATCTCTGGAAGATCCAGCAGAACCGGGCCTTCACGCATCACTATTACGGCGCCGTTGAGCAGCGCATCCGGGAGGTGGACGCGCACATCGGGCGGGTGCTTGCTGAACGGAGTTAGCGCGAACTGAAGTGCTTAGTTTCGCAGTGCATGAGCAAGACCATCACCAAGCCCACGATCGCTAAAGCCGCTCTCAACGGGAACGGTCATTCCAACGGATCGGGCGCGAAAACTGAACGCGTTCCCGTGATGAAGACCTACAAGATCTTCATCGGTGGCAAGTTCCCCCGCACCGAGAGCGGGCGCTACTACCAGCCGAAGGGCGGTGATGGAAAGCCCTTGGCGAACATCTGTCGCAGCAGTCGGAAGGATGTGCGCGATGCCGTGATCGCAGCGCGTGGTGCCGTCGGCGGCTGGGCCGGTCGCAGTGCGTTCAACCGCGGCCAGATCCTCTACCGCATCGGTGAGATGCTCGAAGGCCGCAGTGCGCAGTTCGTGCATGAGCTCATGCTCCACGGAGCCACGCAGAAGCAAGCCGAGGCCGAAGTGGTCCTGGCCATCGATCGTTGGGTGCATTACGCGGGTTGGTGCGACAAGTACCAAGCGGTGTTCAGCAGCGTGAACCCGACCAACAGTTCGCACTTCAACTTCAGCGTTCAAGAGGCTACCGGTGTCGTGGGCATCATGGCGCCGGACACCACGGGTCTTCTTGGCCTGGTGAGCATGATCGCTCCAGTGATCACCGGTGGCAACACCTGCATCGCGATCGCCAGCGAAAGCAAACCGCTCCCTGCGGTCACCTTCGCCGAAGTGCTGGCCACCAGCGACCTGCCCGGCGGCGTGGTGAACCTGATGACCGGTCAGCGCAAGGAATTGCTCAAGCCGCTGGTGACACACATGGACATCAACGCTGTGGTCGTGGCCGACGCCACGAAAGAGGAGCGCGTGATGCTTGAGACCGAAGCGACCTGCAACCTCAAGCGTGTGGTCTATCCCAAGGTCTCCGACTGGAGCACCGAAGAAGGTCAATCACCTTACTTCATCCTCGACACGCAGGAAGTGAAGACCACCTGGCACCCGATCGAGAAGGGGCAGGGTGGGGGTGGGGGGTATTGAATCCTATGTCCGACGTGAAAGCCCGGATCTATTCATGCACACTTTCGCTTGACTCGTTCAGGAAGCGGATGTGCTCAATGGTGCAGGTCGAGAACGACAAGTCGATGCTCAAGTTCCTAGGCGCTCAGTTCTTTGGTGGAAGGGGCATTAGTAGCGCGAAGGATGGGCTAGTGTCGGGACGAGTATTGAGAAGGTCCTGTGTGATTGCTGGATTAGTTCATTTGACTGGTCAATGTGCCGCGCAGAGTTCCCTTTTCGTTTCCCTCAACAATCTTGACATATACTCGGTTGATACGCGAAACTGCACTGCCGATGACGTCGGCACGGCAGGTCTGAGTTTCGCAGACATTGCGCTCACCCCGAGCGGACAGCTTTATGGTCTATCCGATGGGGACCTTTATCACATTGATACTACGAATGCGGATGTGACATTCGTAGGGTCCAGTTCGGCAGCGGGCAATTCCTTGGTCGCATTGAATGATTCAGTACTTCTTACCGAAGACAGTGCAAAGCTCTATGGGATCAGCACGACTGATGCAACCACTTGGCTTATCGGAACCATTGGCCAGTATGGTGTTGGCGACCTTGCGTGGTTCGAAGAGGAGCTGTATCTGGCCGCGTACGGTATGCTCGTTCGCATTACCCTGCTACCGGATGCTAGCGGTATAGACAGCGTAGTGACGATGAGTTCAGTTGGTACTATGGCCATGGTTCCGGCCTATCTCAGCGATATTCAATCCAGCCTGATCGGATTCAATGCTCTGGAGGTCATCTGCTATTCACCGTACAGTGGATCCTCTGTT
>JADZGG010000358.1 GCA_020854015.1 Flavobacteriales bacterium | reverse complement strand
TGACCTTGCCGAGGATGCGCTGGCCGTAGTCCTCCAGGAAGGCGAGCACCGCGGGGTCGGTGTCCGGACCGGGGATCAGCTCCAGCAGGGGCAGGTAGCGCGGCGGGTTGAAGAAGTGCGTGCCGCAGAAGTGTTTGCGGAAGTCGTCGCTGCGGCCCGCGCTGATCGCGTTGATCGGAATGCCGCTGGTGTTGGTGGTGATGAGCGTGCCAAGCGTGCGGTACTTCTCCACGTTGGCCAGCACCTGCTGCTTGATGTCGAGCCGCTCCACCACCACCTCGATGATCCAGTCGCAGTCCTTGATCTTCGGCAGGTCATCGTCGAAGTTGCCGGTGCTGATGCGCTTCGCGAAGCGGGCATCGTACAGGGGTGCGGGACTGCTCTTGATCGCGGCGGCGAGGGCGTCGTCGACGATCTTATTGCGCGGACCTTCTTTGGCGGGAATGTCGAGCAGCAGCACTTCGGTGCCGGTGTTCGCGAAGTGGCAGGCGATGCGGCTGCCCATGACGCCGCTACCGAGCACGGCGACTTTCTTGATCTGTCGGTTTGCCATCAGGCGAAGAGTTGTTCGTGTTCGAGGATGCGGTCCAGTTCGGTCATTACTGTGCGGAAACCTTCCAGTTGCTTCGGTGTGAAACGGCTTTGTACAGCCTGGTTGAATTTGATGACAGTGTCGCGGCTTACATCGCGCATCTGCTTGCCTTTCGGCGTCAGGTGGATGCGTACGATCCGCTTGTCGCTCTTGTCGGCGGCCCGTTTGATCAGGCCTTCATCCTCCATGGTCTGCAGGATGCGCACGAGGCTGCGGCTTTCCTGGCCCATCTTGGGACCAAGCTTGGTGCTGGGCGTTCCGTCGGGGTCGATGTTCAACAGGATCTGGCCGATGGCCATGCTACCTCCGTACTTGGCGGCCTCGGTGTTGTACAGGCGGGCAATACGGCTCCACACTTTGCGGATGGGGAAATCAATGGTCTCTTCAGGTCTCATCGTTCAAGCTTCACGGGCTCCAAGATAATCGCATAACGTATGCGTGCATACTATTAACGGAAAATCCATGACAAGGGTTCCCGGGCACGGTCATTGTATTTTCGTGGCCATGAAAAGCTCCCGTTCGCTGCCGCTCCTACTGTTCGCTTGCACCCTCGTAGTGACCCTGGGTTCGTGCAAGAAGGAAGACTCCGCTACGCCGACGGATCCGGTCGATGCTGGCCCGCGGCTGATCCTGAAGTTCGCTTTCGACAGCACCCAAGTGCGTTTGAACGCCTTCGGACAAGCGTCCACAGTGCCAGTGGGCCATGGGGCGCAATGCCCGAGGTTCAACAGCATGAGCGCCCATTACGTGGAGTTCGCACCGACGGCCACCACCTTGCTCGGTGCAGGTGATGTGGTCTATCACGCTCCGGAGACAACGCTTGGTGGAGCCACGGCCATCGATCATGATCTGAGCATCGCCGTGGGGGACAGTGGTGAATTCCTGAACATTCCCCTGAGCGAGCTAAGCGCCGGGACCTATCAATGGCTGCGCGTTTCGCTGGCTTATCAGAACTACGACGTGAAGTTCTCGGCCTTCAACCTGCCGTTCAGCGGGACCATCGCTTCCTTCATCGGCTACAACACGTACATCAGCTCCTATTTGGTGATGGACAGCACCGTGACCGTGAACGCCAACAAGCTGCAAGGCTATTGGGCGTTCGAGGTGAACGACCCGCCGGTGCCAACACCGGTCACGACCGGTCAGGCGCCGGGCACCACCGTGGTGAACCCGCTGTTCGCCACTTCACCCATTCCTGCTGGCTCTTGTGTGGTCACCGGTTCCTTCCCCGTACCGCTCACGCTCACTGGCAATGAGACCGAGGATGTGGTGATCACGGTCTCGTTGAGCGCGAACAAGAGCTTCGAATGGTTGGAGACGGACGGCGACAATGTGTTCGAGCCGATCGATGGGGAGACCGTTGTTGACATGGGCATCCGCGGGATGTTGCCCTCCGTGCAATAAGCCTAGCTCGGCTTCTTAACCAGCCGCTTGCGCCCATCCATCCAGAGGGCCAAGCCTTCATCGACTTGGAAGGTGAAGCGTAGCCTTTCCGCAGCGATCACTTGGTCGAGTTTCCCGGCTTGGTCGTCGTACAAGTAAACACTGTCGCATGCGAAGTGGAAGATGGCCGTATCGCCCTTCTCCTCGTAGCGCATGTACGGCGCCACATTGCGGCGCTTCAAACGGAGCGTGTCGTCCTCCATAACCCGCTCCGGCAAGGCCACATCCATGAAGCCCACGTCCATGAAGTCCCAATCGAGCATCATCAGCTTCTGCCCCCAGCTTTCCTTCTCACCGAAGTTGGCCAGCACCCAGTTCGCGTCATCGGGGTGAACGGTATCGAGCGGGAAGAAGGTGGGCAGCATGGTCCAGCTGTCGTAAGCAGGGGAGGAGACCGCCATCATTTCCACCGTGCTATCCGGTTTGAAACGGTAGCGTAAAAGCCGAAGCCCTTCGAAGGTCTCCTCCACATTGGAGGCCACCATGATGAAACTGCTGTCGCCCAGGTCGAATGTGGTCTGCACCAAGAGCGTGTCATGCGTGACATTCTGGTCGAATTGGCGGAAGGGAAAAGGGGCGCGTCCGGGAACGAGGCGGTGTTCGACGGTGTCGGTATCCGATGCATGTTCGACGGGGGCGGAAGGACCGCACGAGGTGGCGCCCGTTAACAGCACCACAAGGCCGAAAAAGAAGGTTCGTCGCTTCATTCCGCAGGAACAACGGATCCGGAGCCTTCGATGCGCGAGACCACTTTGGGCTTGCCACGGTAGCGCACGTTGCCACTTCCCTGCACAGTGGCGTTCAAGCTGGTGATCGCCGTGAATTCGGCATCACCGCTGCCTTGGATCACCACTTCGACCTCAGCGGCGCTGAGCGGACCGGCCATGATGTTGCCGCTGCCTTGCACCTGTGCGTCGAAATTGGCGGCGGTGCCACTGATCTCCACATCGCCGCTGCCTTGTATGTTCACGATGAGCCGCTTTTCGTTGAGCCCACTTGCCCTGATGTTGCCGCTGCCAGCAATTCGGAGCACGGTCTCACCGGCGCCAAAGACGCTGTCGGCCTGTACATCACCGGATCCGGCCACGGCAATGTGGTCCAGTTCGGGGATGGTGATGTGAACGGTGAACGGGCGGTCAGTGGAGAAACACTTGCTCGCCTCGATGTTCCAGACGCCATTGTCCACTTGGGTCGTGATCAGGTCCACCATCTCCTTCTGGCCTTCCACCTCTACTAGTTGAACGGTCCCCCTGCTGATCACCACATCCACGGAACCCTCCAGTTCGATCCCATGGAACGTAGGAACGGTGATGGTCTTGCGAACCGGGTCGCCTGTACCATTCACACAGTCGATGCCCAATCCCGAACAGCCGGACAGGACGAGCGCCAGAAGGATCGAGAGGCCGAAGCTGTTATGCGTCATGCTGATCAACGGGTGAGGTAGACCGTGCCCTTGAACTCCATATCCTTCACGTTGAGCACATAGAAGTACGTGCCGTCGATGCAAGCTTCACCGGCCACGGTACGTCCGTCCCAGGCCAGGTTCCCGCCAACACTTTCAAAGACCTTCTGGCCCCAGCGGTTGAAGACGAACATGTTCGCACAGGCACCGAGCACGATGGAAGGTTGCTGGTCCGTGTGTGTGCCCACCGTGAAGAGGTCGTTGTTGCCGTCGCCATTGGGGGTGAACACGTTCGGCATCACAAAGTCCGTGTAGTCATCGAAGCTGGACTGTGGGTATGTCTGCGTGATCGTTCCTGTGCAACCGAAGAGATCCGTAATGGTGAGCGTGACCACGATCGGAGCCTCATAGGCGAACTGGTGCTGCGGGAATTGTTCGGTGCTCGTGGTACCGTCCCCAAAGTCCCAGAGCCACTCGGAGGCACCGCTGCTCTGGTCTGTGAAGAAGGCGCGCAGACCATCGCAATTCGGCTCCAAGCGCACGCTGAAGGCCGGTTGTGCGATGCCCTGCAACGTGACGAGCACCTGTTGGCTACTTGTGCACGTGTCGTTGGTAACGGTGAGCGTATAGAGCGTGGTGGCACCCGGTGTGGCGATCGGGTTGGCCAACGTTGCGTCATCCAATCCCGTGGAAGGTGTCCATGCGAAGCTCGAACCCGGTACGCTTGTCGGGGTGCCGCCGAGCTGCACTTGCTGGCCTGCACAGATGCTCTGATCCACGCCTGCATCAAGTGGTGGGTCGCTGTTCACGGTCACGGTCATGTCGTCCGTATCGCTGCAGCCATTGCCATCGGTCACAGTGAGCACGTAGATGGTAGTGCTGGCCGGGGAGGCGAGCGGAGCGGCACTGTTCGGGTCGCTCAATCCGGTGGAAGGGGCCCAGCCGTACAAGCCGCCACCTGTGCCGTTCAGCTGCACATCGAAGCCCGGGCACACCCATGCATCAGCACCTGCATCAGCGTTCGGAAGTCCGAGAACGGTCACTATCACCTCATCCGTGTTCACGCAGTTGTTCGCGTCGGTCAAGGTCACGGTGTAGGTGGTGGTAGCGGTAGGCGCGGCGATCGGGTTCGCGATGTCCGTGGCGTTGAGACCCGTTGAAGGGCTCCAACTGAAACCGCCGGTGCCGGTAGCGTTCAATCCTACACTATTGCCCAGACAAACACTTGTGTCCTGTCCTGCATCGATTGACGGAAGCGGGTTCACGGTGATCGTCACACTATCCGAAGCGCTGCACTGGTTCGCATCGGTGACCAGCACGGTGTAGGTCGTGGTACTGGCCGGCTGCGCGATCGGGTTGGCCGCAGTGGAGTTGTTCAGCCCTGCCCCGGGCGACCACTGATATGCGCTGCCGGAAGGTCCGGTCGGCGTGCCGCCCAGGTTGGTGTTCGCTCCCGCACAGATGGCCACATCAGCACCGGCGTCCACAACGGGCAAGGGATTCACGGTGACGACCATGCTGTCCAAGGCCACGCAACCCAGCCCATCAGTTACGCTCACGGTATAGGTGATGGTAGCGAGGGGGAATGCCAGTGGATCCGCGATGTTAACGTCACTAAGCGTAGCGCCCGGGCTCCAGAGGAAGATCGTTCCTCCCGTTGCGGCCAGTTGCACCGTATCACCAATGCATAAGGCCTGGTCCGCACCAGCGTTGGCCGCAGGGACCTGAATGGACACCGTCACCGTCGCTGTTGCCTCGCAAGCCGTTCCGCCCGCAACGGTGTAGGTATAGACGCCATTCGCATCCACGGCAGGGTCGAACACATCGCTGTGCGCGGACCCTCCAGGAGCTGTCCATGAACCACCACCTACAGGCGTACCGCCGAGCGAATCCGTCAGGTTGAACGCGGTGCCGCTTCCACAGACGGTCACGCTCGCGTCCGTGCCGGGATCTTGTGCGGCTACAACGTTCACCGTTACTGTAGCGGAAGCGTCAACGCAAGGAGCGACACCGGCAACGAGGTAGATGCATGGGCCGGCTGGATCCGCTGCTGGGTTGAAGGTGCCGGAGAAGGGAGCGCCTCCTGGCAATGTCCATGTTCCACCAGCATCAGCATTCGGACCGAGCAGGGTGAACAGGTCAAGGGGTGCTTCACTGGTGCAGAGATCAATACTACTATCAACCCCTGCATCCGGGGCCACGTTCTCGATCACAACGGCCACCGCGGTATCATTCGGGCAAGGTGCCGTCGCGCTCACCACGTAGAGGAAGGTTCCGCCTCCCTGTCCCGGTGTGTAGTTGCCGGAAGGCGTCCAGGTGCCACCCGCATCGGGCGTGCCGGTCAGGATGGTTATCAACGAGAAAGGCGACCCATCGCTGCACACCGTTGTGGAACCATCTCCTCCCGCGTTCACAGGGCTGTTCACCGTTACGGTCACACTGTCGCTGGCCACGCAGCTGTTCGCATCGGTCACCACTACGGCGTAGGTCGTGGTGCTTGATGGGAAAGCGATCGGGTCCTCCGCGTTCGCATCGGTCAATGTTGCCGCCGGGCTCCAACTGTAATTGGTGCCACCGCTGCCGTTCAGTTGTACGCTATCGCCCAGGCAGAGCGCCACATCAGGGCCGGCACTGGCGTTCGGCAGCGCGTTCACGTTCACCGTCATGGTGTCGGTGCCTTCGCAATTGTTGCCATCCAACACCACCAATACGTAGGTCGTGGTGGACCCAGGGAAGGCGAACGGGTTCGGGATCGTTGCGTCGCTAAGGCCAGCGCTAGGGGTCCACTGGAATTGTGTGGCGGTGGCTCCGGAACCGTTGATCTGTACGGTGTCACCAGCGCAAATGCTAAGGTCCGGACCCGCATCCACGGGTGGTGCGGGCAGCGGGGTCACGGTCACTTGGTCGGTGTTCACGCAGCCATTGGTGTCGGTGACCTGCACCGTGTAGACGGTCAGTGTCGACGGGCTGGCCACTGGGCCGCTGGATGTTGGGTTGTTCAATCCGGTAGTGGGGCTCCAGAGGTAGGTGGCACCTGGAGGACCCGTAGGTCCACCGAAGAGCGGCGTGCTCTCGAGCGGGCAGATGGCTTGGTCGGGGCCTGCATCGGCAAAGGGCAACGGGTTCACCGTTACCGTCACGCTGTCGACGGCCACGCAACCAATGCTGTCCGTCACTGTCACGGTGTAGGTGGTGGTGCTGGTCGGGAAGGCCAGCGGGTCGGAGACGTTCGCATCGCTTAATCCGGTCGTGGGGCTCCACACGTAGTCCTGTCCACCTGTGGCGTTCAATTGCACGGTGTCGCCGGTGCACAGCGGAGCGTTCGCTCCTGCGTCGGCCTGCACTGCATTGATGGTCACTGTGACCGTATCGCGGTTCACACAACCGGAGTTGCTCACCTCTACGATGTACACCGTAGTGACCACCGGGTTCGCTGTCGGGTTCGCTGCGGTGGTGGAGGTGAGACCGGTGGCCGGTGACCAGGTGAAGCTGCTACCAAGCGGTCCGGTCGGGTTACCACCTAGAATGACGGAGCCGCCCGCGCATAGCGTTGTATCAAGGCCTGCATCCGTACTGGGGAGCGGAACGATGGTCACGTTCAGGTCCACAGGCACCGAAACACAACCGAGGCTGTTGGTGGCGAACACGCTCACGGTCCCGGGTCCAGGTGTTCCCCAGTCCACAGTGATGGTGTTGCCCGTTCCACCGGAAGCGATCACGCCGCCGCTCACGTTCCACGTGAACGTGGTGCCGGCGATCGGGGCCACCGTGTAGGTACTTCCTGTCTGACCAGTGCACACTTGCTGTGGGCCGAGCACTTGCTGCGGCCCAGCGAAAGGAACCACGGTCACGGAGATCACCGCGTCGATGGTCTTTGGTGGGCAACCGTTGTCAGTGACGCTGACGCTGAAGAGGTAGGGTTGGTCCTGGCCTTGGGCGCAGTCGGTGTCCCAGCAGAACTGGGTTCCCACGCTGGCAACACCTTGAACTGGTGCGCCGATCGTTGCCGTTGGCACCGTGACCAAGGGGTCGAAGATGAGCCCTGCAGCCGTGAGGTTCAAGGTGTCGCCATCGACATCAAGAAAGTCCAGGTCGAAGCAGAGCTGATCCCCGGCGTCCACGGAATAGGCGATCTGCTGACCGGCGTTCGCCTGCGGTGTGTTGTTCGGAGGGCAAGGGATGGCCTGCAATTGAAGGTCGCGGCGCACCATGCCGATCAGCTGGCCATTGCGGTATTCCTTCACTTCCACGCTTACCACATAGTTCCCTTGGTTCGGTGGCAGGTACTTCGTGAGGCCCGTTGCCCCATTGATGAAAGAATAGCCGCCAGCGCCAAAAGGCAACGCCACGCTGAAGCCGCCGTTGTAGGTGACCTCTGGCACCGGCCAAGGCAACTGTGCGGGTGGAGGATTGATACCACCGCCGAAATTGGTGCTGTTGTAGGGTGTTTCGAAGGAGAAGATGAGCTGGTCACCATCCGGATCGCTCGCCGTGTTCAGGAAGGTGGTGGTGT
>JADZGG010000357.1 GCA_020854015.1 Flavobacteriales bacterium | reverse complement strand
GTCTTGCCGGTCTGGCGGTCACCGATGATCAGTTCGCGCTGTCCGCGACCGATGGGGATCATGGCGTCAACTGCCTTGATACCGGTCTGGAGAGGCTCCTTCACGGGCTCGCGGTAGATCACACCGGGGGCCTTGCGCTCCAGGGGCATTTCGAACAGCTCGCCGCTGATGGGGCCTTTGCCGTCGATGGGCTCGCCGAGGGTGTTCACCACGCGGCCCACCATGCCTTCGCCGGTGCGGATGCTGGCGATGCGCTTGGTGCGCTTCACGGTGTCACCTTCCTTGATGCCCACGGAAGGTCCGAGGAGCACGGCGCCCACGTTGTCCTCCTCGAGGTTCAGTACGATGCCACGCAGACCGCTGGTGAACTCGATGAGCTCACCGCTCTGCACACCGCGCAGACCGTAGATGCGGGCGATGCCGTCACCGACCTGCAGGACGGTACCGACCTCTTCGAGCTCGGCCTCCGTGCGGAGACCGGCGAGTTCTTGCTTGAGGATCGCCGTTACTTCGGCGGGGTTCACTTCGGCCATGGAGGGAAGTCGTTAGATCTCGGGGATGTACGGGTTCTCGGAGAATTTTCGGCGCAGGTCGTTCAGGCGGCGGCTCACGCTGCCGTCGTACTGCTCGTCGCCGATGCGGATCGTCACACCACCGATCAGGGTGGGGTCCACTTTCTCCAAGAGCTCAATGGACTTGCCCGGGTGCTGTTTCTCAGCGATGGCAAGCACCTGCGCCCTTGAACTCTCGGTCAGGGGCACGGCGCTCGTCACCTGGGCGACGACGATATTCTTGTTGATCTTGTAGAGTTCGCTGAAGGCGGCCGCCACATGGGGCAGCAGACGCTCGCGGCCTTTGCGCACCAGAATGCCCATGAAGGTGGAGGTGAGCTGGCCGATCTTTCCGGCGAAGACCTGGTCGAGGATCCGGTCCTTCTTGTCGGCCTTCACCACTGGGCTGTTCAGCAGCACCACCAGCTCGCGGTTCGCGGCGCAGGTGTCGGCCACCAGGCGCATGTCCTCGTGCACACCGGCGAGCATGCCCTTCTCCTGGGCCAGCTCCATCAGTGAGCGCGCATAGCGGTAGGCGACCGGGGCGATGATCATGACTTGCGGAGGTCGGCTTCGGTCATCACCTTGTCCACCAGGGCTTTCTGGGCAGCGGGGTCACCCAGCTTCTCCTTCAGGATGCGCTCGGCTACCAGAATGCTCAGTTCGGCCACCTGGTTCTTCATCTCGGTGATCGCGGCGTTCTTCTCGTTGCGGATGTCCTCGCGGGCGCGGCCCAGCATGGCATCGGCCTCGGCCTTCGCCTTGTCCTTCGCCGTGGCGATCTCGCGGTCGCGCACATCGCGGGCCTCTTTCAACAGTTCCTCACGCTCGGCGCGGGCCTGGCGCATGAGGTCCTCGTTGCTGGCCTTCATGTTCGCGATCTCCTCGCGGGCCTTCTTGGCTTCGCTCAGCGCGTCCTCGATAGTCTTCTCGCGCTCGTGCAGCGAGTTGAGGATGGGCTTCCACGCGAACTTGGCCAGGATGAACAGCACCGTCAGGAATGACAGTGTCATCCAGAACACCAGGCCGAACGCAGGTTCGACCAATGAGAGCGTGACGAGGAACATGGGCTATGGATCGGAAGGTTGGACGAAAACGGACCGCTGTTGCGGAACGCTTACTTCAGCACCACCAGCAGACCCACCACCATGGCGAAGAAGGCGGCACCTTCCACGAGAGCGGCGGTCAGGATCATGTTGGCGCGGAGGTCGTTGATGGACTCCGGCTGACGGGCCATGGCCTGCACGGCATCACCACCGATGCGGCCGATGCCAACACCAGCGCCAAGGGCGGCGAGACCAGCACCGAGGGCGGCGATACCGTAACCGGTGCCGAGGTCGAGAAGGGCGGAAAGCAACATGTGTATGCGGGTTTTGAAAGGGTTCGTAGGGATCAGTGGTGGTGCGGTTCCTCCACGGCCGAGCCGATGTACATGGCGGACAGGAAGGTGAACACGTACGCTTGGATGAAGGCCACGAGCAGCTCGAGCATGGCCATGAAGACGGTGAAGGCCCAGGAGCCGATGGCCACGCCGTAGCCGGCACCAGCGTTCGTCTCGCCGAACACGAAGATCAGGCTGAAGAAGCTCAACGCGATGATGTGGCCCGCCGTGATGTTGGCGAACAGTCGGATCATCAACACGAAGGGCTTCAGGAACATGCCCAGGATCTCCACTGGAGTCAGGATGGCGAGCACCCAGCCCGGTACGCCAGGCATGGCGAAGATGTGGTGCCAGTAGTGCTTGTTGCCGCTGAAGGTGACGATGCCGAAGGTGATCAAGGCCAACACCAAGGTCACTGCGATGTTGCCGGTGAGGTTGGCGCCACCGGGGAAGATGGGGATGAGGCCCAGCAGGTTGTTCAGGAAGATGAAGAAGAAGGCCGTGAGCAGGTACGGCATGTACTTCATGTACTTGGGGCCGATGGCGCTCTTCGCCACATCGTCGCGCACGAAGAGGATGATGGGCTCGATGAAGCTCTGGAGGCCCTTGGGCGCCATGCCGGCACGGCGGGTGTAAGCGCCTGCTACGCTCAGGAAGATCCAGAGCAACAGGGCCATGCTCACCAGCAAGCTCATCACGTTCTTCGTGATGCTGATGTCCCACGTGGACTTGGTCAGCTCCTCGTTCACCGTGGCATGGTGCGCATCCACATCGCCCTCCTCGTTCACGGCCACCACGCGCCCCTCATGAAGCATGTAACCGGCGTGGGCCTTGTGTCCATGCTCGAAGCGGCTGCTGCTGAACACACTGAAGCCGCGCTGGGTGTTGTATAGAATGACCGGTAGCGGGAGACTCGTGTGGCCCCAAAGGTGCCAGCCATGCTCATCACCGATGTGGTCGAGGATCAGCTTGCCTGCGTCGAAACCTTTCTTTTCGGATTCACCGTGGCCTTCTACTGAATGGCCCTCAGCGGCTGCTGTGGTGTGTGCGTCCGTAGCAACTGCGTGTACCGTCGTACTGTCGGTGGCGTGTGCTTCATGCTGCGCGTTGGCGGCCCCCAACGAAAGGGCTCCGAAGATCACAAAAGCGGCGCGCAGCAAGGGTTTCAGCATTTCCAGGCGGGGTGTTACCCCCTTCTTTGCGGCCGCGAAGGTAGACACTCTGGCGAAATAGAAAAAGAAGAAGGTTGGTTTCAGCAAGCAGCTTGCATGGCAGAGCGGAAACGTTCGGCCAGTGCCGTTACGAGCTGCTCGGGCCTACTGATCGCTCAATCCTTCCGCCCCGTCTCCTTGAAGAGGAACAGCATGGCGCCGGTGATGCCCAGCAAGGCTCCCGCTAACGTCAAGGCTGGGAACTTCCAACCGATCCGGCCATCCAGCCAGCGACCGCCTAAAACCCCGGCGAGGATCACCCCGGCCATCTGAAGACCGAGACCGCTATAACGCAAGTAGTTGTCGTAGCCTTTGCGGACCTTCTTCAGCTCCTCCTTCGGGCTGTCCGGTTCCATCAGCTGCGGGGCAGATGACGTGACATGCCGACGAGCCGGGCCGTACTGAAACCGAGGAAAGCGAGGTAGAGCAGCGCAAAGCACAAGGCCAACGGCAATGCCAAGTCACGCGGCACCAGGAAAACGATGGCCAGCAGTAGGAAGAGGGAAACGAGCATCTTCAGCACCAGCCCGGTCATGAAGCGACGCACGAAGCCCTTGGGATCCGTATGCATGGAGCGCTCCTGCCAGACGTGGAGCACAAGGGTCAGTCCTGCGAGATAGGTGATGACCGCAGCGTAGGCCCAATGGAAGGGAAGACCCAGAAGACGAAGACCGAACCATGTGGCGGCAGCGCACACGGCAGCGAAAAGCAATACGGGAAGAATGGGTGAACGTTGGCCCTGCGCCATGGCCGGGACCGGTGGGGCTTAGCGAACGGCTTGTGCGGGCTCAGTGCGGGGAGCGCTGTTGGCCGTGCTCAGGCGCATGG
>JADZGG010000356.1 GCA_020854015.1 Flavobacteriales bacterium | reverse complement strand
TCCTCCTCGAACGCCTGATAGGCCGCCCAAGCGGTGATGGACCTCAGGGCGATGTAAGGGGACACACGCTGATCCGGCCCTATCACGTCACCACTGCGGCTCACCCGGTTCACGGTGGAGTGCAGCACCCGCAACGCATCCGGGAACGCGACCGGCGCATCGTGGTGCTCAGTGAAGATCATGTTCCGCTGAAGGGCGGATACGGTGGGGGAGATGCGGTAAGCCCGCTCCTTACCCAAGGTCTCGTCCCGATGCCAGTCGCCCCAGTAGTAGGTGTGCATGGAGAAGAACGAGGGGATGATGCCCAAGTTCTTCATGGAGTCAAGCTGATCTTCCCGAACGGTCTGCGCATGGATCATCACGGTCCGGCGGTCATCGTTGCCGTACTGGGCCGCCGCCATGCTCACCGCCTTGATGTATTCATCCGCGGATGCATCGCCGTTGCAATGCGTGATGATCTGCCACTTGTTCTTGTAAGCTTCAGCCACGAACCCCTGGATGTCCACGGGATCGGGTATGGCCGGATAGCCTCTGTAGTCCTTGGGCATGCCCGGCGGGGGTACTTTGTAGGGCTTGGTCAACCAGGCGGTCTTCCCTGAAGGCGAACCATCCAGGCTCAGTTTGACGCCGGCCACCCTGAAGTGGTTCCTGTAGTCCGCCTGCACGCCATTGGCCTTCATGTAGTCCAGTCCCATTTGGATGTCGGGGTAGGCATACACGTCCATGAACAAGCTGCCGGCATCGCTCATGCGCTTGTAGGTCTCACAGACCACGCTCGTGGCCCTTCCTTCCTGCGCGGTGGTGAAGCCATATTTCGCATACGCGTTCTGACCCGCGATAATGAGGGCTTCGTTGCCTTTGTCGTCCACCTTGCTGAGCAACGATGCTGCGGCCGCGAACATGGCCGTCTCCTCCAAAACGCCGTTGGGTTCTTGTGAACCCTTCTTTCTCTGGATCACGCCTCCTGCGGGATCCGGGGTGGCCGCAGTGATCCCCGACACTTCCAGTCCTTTGGTATTGACCGCCGCCAAATGCCCGGACTGATGCAGGAACAGCACCGGCACCTCCGTGGAGACCTGGTCCAATTCGGCAGCGGTCGGGTGCCGGTTCTCTTTCAGCTGCGCCTCATCGTAGCCAAAGCCCGCGATCCATCCTGTCTTTTCGATCACCGCTGCGTTCCTTTCCTTCCATTCGTTGGTGATGGCGATGAGGGCTGCGATGTCATTGCCTCTTCCATCCGGTGCAGGAAGCAGGTTGGCCGCCAGTGCCTGTATGCCGGACATCCACAGGTGTCCATGTGCATCAATGAACCCGGGAAGAAGGGACTTGCCAGCGAGGTCCACTGAGTTCGCTCCACTGAACTTCGCTTGGGCATCCGCCATCTTTCCAACGAATTCGATCTTGCCGTTACCGACGACAAGTGCCTCGACATAGGTCGGCTCGGCGCCTTCCATCGTCAGGATATCGCCGTTGTGGTAGATCGTGTAGGGTACAGGGGGCGCCGACTTTTGTGTCACCGTAGGCTCGTTCGAACAGGAGACGAGCAGGGCGCAGAGCGCAATGGCGGAATGTGCAAGGGTCTTCACGGTGGTAAGGGTATTGTGGAGTTTCAAACTTCAGATCGCCGCGATGGTGATCTGCGGTGCTTGGTCAGGAACTGAGCGTTAACCGGGGCGCTTGTAGACGGTCTTTCCTTCTTTGATCGTTTCCATCACTTGGATGTCCTTGATCACCATCGGTTCCACTTTCAAAGGATCCTTGTCCAGGATCACCATGTCGGCCAGCTTGCCGACCACCAGGGTGCCCTTGGAATCCTGCTCGTCATATTGTTCCGCCACCCAGATGGTCATCGCCTTCAGGCCCTCATAGGGGGTCACGCGTTGGTCCGGACCGATCTCGGCACCACCGCGGGAAATGCGGTTCACGGCGGAGTGCAGCATCATCATCTGGTCCAGGGGCGCCACCACGAAATCGGTGTGGTTGGTGGGGCGCAGGCCCGCGTCGATGGCATCGCGCATGGGGCTGATGTACATGGCCTGGTCCTTCCCGCGGTTCGCGATATGAGCCTCTGCGAAATAGTAGGTGTGCAAGGTGTACAGCGACGGCCTCACCTTGTACTCGACGAACTTCCGGATATGGTCCTTGCGCATGAATTGCGTGTGGATCGTGGTCACATTCCAGGGCTTGCTGTGGTCGCCAGCACGGGCGAACGCGTACGCGTCCAGAAAGAGGTCGATGGCAGCATCACCATTGCAGTGCGCAGTGAGCGGCACGTTCATTTCATAGACCTGCTTGAACGCTTTCTTGACGAGGTCCGGCGGAAAGGTCGGCTCGCCCATCCAGTTCTTCTCGCCACCAGGTCCTCCCGTGAGGTAGGGTGTGGTGAAGAAGGCCGTTCGACCTTGCGGTGATCCGTCGAGCGTGATCTTCACGCCGCCTACCTTGAAGTGGTTCTTGTACTTCCCCCATTCGGCAAGCGGGAATTCAGCCAGCGTCTTCTCCACCTCCGTCACGAACGGATAGGCGACCACATCGATGATGTTCGCGCCGGCATCGGAGGCCCGTTTCATGGTCTGGAACTGGGGCAGGTGGGTGGCCCCTTCATGCGCCGTGGTGATCCCCGCTTCGGCGTATAGCATCTGTCCCGCGCGTGTGAAGTCGAGCTCCTGTTGCGCCGTCATCGGTTCGGACCGCTCGAACACTGGTAGGAACGCGGTCTCCATGATCAGGCCCCAAGGCTCTTCGGTGCCCGGTTTGCGTACGATCACGCCACCGGGAGGGGTCTTCGTGTCCGCACTGATCCCATACTTCTTCAGCGCCAACGTGTTCAACACGCCGCCATGCATGGACACATGGTCGATGCGCACAGGATTGTCGGGGAAGGCTGCATCCAGGTCATCGCGGTTCAACAGACGACCCTCCGGCATCACGCTGTCATCATAGCCATAGCCCATGATCATTTCGCCCTTGGGTATCTTCCGGTCCGCCGCGTATTTCTTCAGCTCGGCGATGATGCTGGGCACATCCTTGGCCGGACCCGACGGTGGTGCATAGAGCTTGCACTGGTTGGCCACCAGCAGGGAGTTGATGAAATGGCTGTGCGCATCCAGGAAGCCTGGGAGCAGGGTCTTGCCTTGCAGGTCATGCATCACCGTGCTGTCGCCTTGCAGCTTCAGCGCTTCCCGCTTGGTACCTACGAACACGATGCGACCACTGTCCACCACCACCGCTTCGGCATAGCCGGCACTGTCTCCTTCCATCGTGAGGATGTCGCCTCCGAAATAGATGACATCAGCGGTGGCGCTTGGTCGGGTCGAAGGGTCGGATGAGGTCACGCAACCGACCAGGAGGAAGAGGCATGCTGCGGAGAACTGGAAGCGTTTCATGGGGAGCATTGTGGCTAAGCGAAGCTAGCAAGCAGCCGTGTTCAAGCAGTCGGATCGAGCACATCGCAAGAGCCGCTCGGGCCTTCTTGCCTTGCACGCTTGCCGATCGGATCCCATCGCTACGCTCTTGAAGAGTAAGGGCGGGTGGAACGCCGTGATCCCTCCGAACGCCGAACGGCCCGATGATCACAGCGGATCACCGGGCCGTTCGAGGGAAGTCTCAGGCTAGCGGCTCAACACGAAGCGATGTGTGCGCACTTCACCATTACTGCGTTCAGCCTGCAACAGATACACGCCATCGGGCTGGCTGTTCAGGTCCATGCGGGGTGTCGCCACGGTGGACGTGGACACCACACGACCCTGTGCATCCAGCACACGGACCGTCCGTACCTGTGCGTCGAGCACCTGTAGCACGAACCCGTTGGAGGCCAAAGGTGCAATGAAGCTCAGGGCGGTGTTCGCCTCGTCGATGCCCACTGTGCTCGGTTGCGTTTCACAACCCAGGCTGATCACGGAGGTGAGGCCTTCATTGCAAAGCTGGAAATCGCTCATCCAAATGTCATTGGAAGCACAGGGATGCGTTTGGCCAGGGGTGGTCGGGATGCCTTCGGCATGAACCACCAATTCGAGCCCACCTTGGTTGGCCGCATTGTAGACCTCCGTGATCTGGGTGATGGGGAAGTGTACCGTGTCGCCAACGTTCAACACGTTCGCCGGACCCGGCACCATGGTATACGTGCCACCATTGGTGTTGATCACCTCATAGTAATAGGTGATCCCGTCCACCGGGAGCAATGGCATGAACAAGGTGGCTTGCGGTCCTGGAGAGCAGCCCCCCCCGAATGCAGTGATGGTGCTGATCTGAACGTCCACCGGCATGCCCACTTCCCAGTTCTGGGCGTGAAGCGTCGTGGTGCAGGCGAGCGAAAGGAGAAGGGCGTAGGGTTTCATCATGTGGTCCGGTGTTGATATGACCGCAAATTTCTGTTGGGCGGAGCACAGGACCTGTGGCAATGTGACTACACCATTGGATGCCAAAGGCGAACGTTCAAAGGCTCAGTAGTCCCCTCTGATCAACGTCACGTGCCCGATGAACTCGCGCTCATCGCCGTAGTCATCCACGATCACCTTCCACACATACACATCCGTTTTGCACGGAACGCCGTTGTAATTCCCGTCCCACGGGA
This sequence comes from Flavobacteriales bacterium, assembly GCA_020854015.1. GTDB lineage: Bacteria > Bacteroidota > Bacteroidia > Flavobacteriales_F > PHOS-HE28 > PHOS-HE28. The sequence continues at coordinate 550 of JADZGG010000356.1, read as the reverse complement.
TGATCGGCAGGGTGTTGTAGATCACTTCGCCCCAGCGGTTGAAAATCAACAGGCGCGGACGTGATCCCGTGAAGCCATCCAGCATGGGAAGGAAAGTGTCGTTGAGCCCATCACCATCCGGCGTGAAGGCGTTCGGTGCGAAGATCTGTGGGTCCTCAGGCACCTCGATGAACTTGCACGTGGTGTCCGGGCAGCCCAGGTCGTTGATGGCGATCAGGCAGACCGTACGGCCGCCGCCATCGGCCGGGAAGAGGTGCAGCGGCGCGAACAATTGCGAGGTCTCGCCATCGTCGAAGTCCCAGAAGTAAGTGCTGGCGCCACTGCTTCCGTTGGTGAACTGCAGGGCGTTATCCAGTGTCAACAACGTATCGAAGCTGAAGGCGGCCACCGGGCTCGGGTTGATCAGCACGGCATCCTCCACCGCGAGCGTATCGAGGCAACCGCCCGCCCCGTTCACCACCAGCATCACGTCATAGAGACCTGGGCCGGGATAGATGTTCACTGGCTCCAGGTCGCTGCTGAAAGTGCCATCACCCAGCATCCACCATTG
>JADZGG010000355.1 GCA_020854015.1 Flavobacteriales bacterium | reverse complement strand
TGATCGCCGGTGAGGCGGGTGGTATCACCCAGCACATCGGTGCGTACAGCGTACAGTTGGAGAACGGCAAGCGCATCGCTTTCCTCGATACCCCCGGTCACGAGGCCTTCACCGCCATGCGTGCCCGTGGTGCGCAGGTCACCGACATCGCCATCATGGTGATCGCGGCGGACGACAGCGTGATGCCCCAGACCCGAGAGGCGATCAACCACGCGCAGGCCGCCAACGTGCCGATGGTCTTCGCGTTCAACAAGATCGACAAGCCCGGAGCCAACGCCGAAAAGATCCGCGAACAGCTCAGCCAGATGAACATCCTGGTGGAGGAGTGGGGCGGTAAGTACCAAACACAGGAGATCAGCGCCAAGAAAGGACAGGGCGTGGATCAGCTGTTGGAGAAGGTGCTGCTCGAGGCCGACATGCTCGACCTCAAGGCGGATCCGGGTCGCCGTGCCAGCGGTGTGGTGATCGAAAGTTCCTTGGAACAGGGCCGTGGCTATGTGAGCACCCTGCTCGTGGAAGGCGGTACGCTCCGCAAGGGCGACGTGATCCTCGTGGGCCAGTTCAGCGGCCGTGTCCGGAACATGTTCAACGAACGCGGTGCAGCGGTGGTGGAGGCCGGTCCTTCAACACCTGTCTCCATCCTTGGCCTCGACGGTGCGCCCAATGCGGGTGATCACTTCTACGTGATGGAGGATGAGCGCGAAGCGCGCCAGATCGCCACACGTCGCCAGCAACTGCAGCGTGAGCAAGGCATGCGCACGCGCAAGCATATCACGCTGGATGAGATCGGTCGTCGACTCGCCATCGGTGACTTCAAGGAGCTCAACATCATCGTGAAAGGTGACGTGGACGGTTCCGTGGAAGCGCTCACCGATTCGCTGCTGAAGCTGAGCACTGAGAACATCAAGGTGAACGTGATCCACAAGGCCGTGGGCCCGATCGCCGAGAGCGATGTGCTCCTGGCCTCCGCCTCCAACGCCATCATCGTCGGCTTCCAGGTGCGACCCACCGTGGGTGCCCGCAAGCTCGCCGAGAACGAGGAGATCGAGATCCGTCTCTACTCCATCATTTACAACGCCATCGAGGAGCTCAAGCTCGCCATGGAGGGCATGCTCGCCCCCAAGGAGGAGGAGAAGATCACCGGTACCGCCGAGGTGCGCAACACCTTCAAGATCAGCAAGGTCGGAACTGTGGCAGGCTGCTACGTGCTGGACGGCAAGATCGAGCGCAAGAACAAGGTGCGCCTGATCCGCGATGGCATCGTGGTCTACACCGGCGACCTGAGCGAACTGAAGCGCTTCAAGGACGATGTGAAGGAGGTGACGCATGGCTACGAGTGCGGCCTCAGCATCAAGAACTTCAACGACATCAAGGTGGGCGACAACGTCGAAGCCTTCGAGATCGTGGAGGTGAAGCGGACGCTGGAGGGTTAGGCCCATTCCATCCAACACATGCGGAAAGGCCGGGAGCGATCCCGGCCTTTTCATTCCATACGGACCGTGTTTCAAACCTTCGCGCTCACCTTTGGTCAGAACGTCCTGATCCCTACCCATGATCCGCCACCTCGCCTGTTCCCTGCTGCTGTGCGCGGCCAACACACTCTCCGCCCAGACCATGGGCCTGCTGCAGTACGATCCGAACTACGCGGACGGCTACCTCCTCTTCTCGCCCCAAGCCCACACGTCCACCTACCTGATCGATCGGTGCGGATTGGAAGTGAAGCAATGGAGCAGCGCCTACACGCCAGGCTTGATGGCGCTGCTGCAACCCGATGGCACCTTGCTGCGCACAGCGAACACGGGCAATGCGTTCTTCGCTGCCGGTGGAAGAGGTGGTCGCATCGAGCGCTTCGATTGGAACGGCAACCTCACCTGGGCCTACGACCTCAGCACCGACAGCCTCTGCCAGCACCACGACATCTGCGTAATGCCCAATGGCAACCTCCTCGTTTCCCTCTGGGACCAGCGTGATAGCCTTGATGCGGTGCAGCATGGCAAGAACCCCGCGCTCGCCAACGCCGAGATCTGGAGCGAACGCCTCCTGGAGCTGGAGCCCATCGGAACGGACAGTGCGGCCGTGGTCTGGGAGTGGCGGCTGTGGGATCACTTGGTGCAGGATCGCGACAACGCGCTGCCCGGCTATGCAGTGGTGGCCGAACATCCCGAGCTGGTCGACATCAACTTCTTCCAAGGGCCGCCCATCAACGTCGACTGGATCCACCTCAACAGCATCAGCTATAACGCCGATCTGGACCAGGTGTTGGTGAGCTCCCACAGCCTCGATGAGCTCTGGGTGATCGACCATGGCACAACAACCGCGCAAGCGGCGGGGCACACGGGCGGCGCACGCGGACATGGCGGCGACCTACTTTACCGCTGGGGCAATGCGCGCAGCTACGACCTCGGTGTCCTCGCTGATCAACAGCTCTTCGGTCAGCACAACGCCACCTGGCTGCCCGCCGGTCATCCTTACGCGGGCAGCATCCTCGTGTTCAACAACGGCCTCGGTCGCCCCGGCGCGGACTACAGCAGCGTGGACATCATCACACCGCCCACGGACGGCAACGGCAACTACACCTTCACAGCCGGACAAGCCTACGGGCCAGCGGCCGCTGCGTGGACCTGGAGCATGCCCACGCCCACCGACCTGTTCGCACAGAACATCAGTGGGGTACAGGCAGTGGCTGATGGCTACCTGATCACGGACGGTCCTCGTGGACACGCATTTCAGATCGATGCGGCCGGCGAAGTGCAATGGTCCTACATCAACCCGGTGAGCCAGAACGGGCCCATGATGCAGGGTGC
>JADZGG010000354.1 GCA_020854015.1 Flavobacteriales bacterium | reverse complement strand
CTGCCGAGGTACTTCAGGCGTTCGCTCTGGCGGGTGGTGTTGTTCAAGCGGTTGTGCACGTGGAATTTCAGGCGGCCGTACTCGTCGAAGATGAGCACGCCGCCGCCGTACATGAACACCTCCCGGTCGCGTGGCAGCGCCTTCTCGCCCGGGTCGGTATAGCCCAGCTCCGCAAGTTCGTCGGGGTCGAGGCGGAGGATCTGCACGTACTCGGCCACCGTTTCGCGCAGGGTGAAGCCATCCTCGCCGATGCGCACGCAGGGGCGCACGCTCTGCACGCGGGTGAAGGCGCCGACGCGCAGGCGCAGGGCCTTGCGGTTCTCCCAGATGAAGCGGAACACCTCATCGCGATCGCGCTGCATGGGTTCGAAGTGGGTGCGGTCGTAGATGATGTCGCCGTGCGCCTCCTTCACGGGTTCGCCCCACACACCGGCCTCCGCCCCGCCGTACTTCGATGCCGGCGCAATGCCGAACGAACCGAACGAGTTGCGGATGTGGTCGCGCAGGTGGAAGCGCTCATCGTCCGGGTTCACCTCGCGGTCCGCCGTCAGCAGGGCCGAGAGGTAGTCGGCGAAGGTGAGGTGCACGGGTGGGCAATAGTCCAGCGCGCGGATGCACATGGTGAGCAGGCGGTCGGCGATCACGCGCCCTTCGTCCACCACGCGGGCCACGTCCAGTGTGCCATCGGCATCCTTGGCCAGCCCGCTGATGCGGTCGGCCCAGATGGTGGTCAAGGCACCCAGTACAGCGGCCACGAGCACTTCACCACGGCGGTGCGGTTCCATGAACTCCGGTTCCCGGAGGATGCCCTTGCGCGGCTGCAGCTCGGTGGAATGGCGGAGGGCCTCGCCGCGCACCTGCGCCATCTCCTGGCCCATCTCCTTGGCGAGGGCGAAGAGCGGCCCTTCGGCGATGCCTTTGGTGGTGAGCCAGTCGCCGGCCACGCGCTTCTTGTTGCCCTGGTCGCGGTGCACCAGCTGTTCGATCACCTCCTTGATGGAGAACACGCTGAGCAGCGCCACGATGTCGGAGAAGCCTTCGTGGAAGGCGGCCTGATCGGGAGAGGAAGGGTCGGTGTAGCGTTCGCGCAGGCCATCGAGCAACGCATGGCTCGTTTCATGCGCCACCACATCGTGGCTGAGGCAGCTGAAGATGGTCTTCGCTTTTCCCTTCGCGTCGGGCGTGGCGAAGTAGCCGAAGAAGAGCCCTTCATCCTCCTTGGAGTAGAACGCGTTCGCATCGGTGAAGGCGTGGGGCGCCACCTTCAACTGGTGCCCACCGAAGCTCCAGCTCACGCGCCTACCGAGCGCGAGCTCGAAGCGCGCCAGCGTGCGCATCACGATCGCGTACACGTTCTGCTGGTGGACCTTCGGGTCGCCGAGGATCACGGCATCGGTCACGGTCTTGCCCGCTGCCGTGGCGCCGAACGGATCACCCCCATCGTCCTGCGGCGTCCATGGCTTCATCAAGCTGTTGCTCGACGCATCGAAGTCCACCACCTGCACGCGGTAGCCGGTGGGCCCTTCGCCCATGTCCTCGTAGGGCACGGACACGGACGCTGTAAGGATGGAGCCGTCGGCCTTCTTCACCGAAGGGTCCTGCGCCACCACGGTGAGCTTGCGGGTGCGGGGGCTGTGTCTGTTGTCCATCGGATGCGGTGCTAGGGTCGATCAAAGCTCGTGGTCGGCAATGAACGGAACTAACGTCTTTTTCACAGGTATCCTGAAGTGGTCATGCGGGGTGTGCAGGAGGTGGTCGGCGAACGGGGGGGGGTCGTGGGGTACTCCCTATTAGTAGGTAGAAATAGCACTTGGGGGTGTGCGCACCCCCCTAAAAATACCCTCTACTAGGTATTTCCTGAACACCTGGATCCATTCACTTTTGGCTTACTGAAAACAACAACGAACGATGCCTCTCTTTCTGAATCGCTCTACGGATACCGGCGCAGCGCTGGCGGATCTCTTCGTCATCGTTCGATGCGACGGAGGTCTTGGACAGGCCACTGTCAACGGTCAAGTTGACCAGGTCACTTATGCGAAGAGCGTTGCCGGTGCCGGACAGGACCGGATCGAAGCGCTGGTCGGTGGCACCGGCAACATTGTGATCAGCGCCGCTCCATCGGGCACGCTCATCCCCGATGGACAAGGAGGAACTGTTCCGATCAATTTGGTGGGCGGGGTCACGTTCGCACCGGATGCCAATGGCATCATTCAAGTGGCATACTGTTTCGATAACCGGATGTTCGCGTTCGATACCGGAGGGAACCGGATCGAGTTTCCGCGCTCGGTGATCCTGTTCCATGAACTGGCTCACGCTTTTCACCGTGCGAACGGGAGCTTCAATGCAGGTGACCCGGAGTTCCAGGCGATCAATGATGAGAACGCGTACCGCAACCAGGTGGGGCTCACGAACCGCGACCCCAACAACCACGATGGCGGCGAAGGCGCAGGGAATGGGCAGGCCATACCGGGCTGTTCGGGCTTGGCGCCCGGCGGCGGTGCGAATGGAGGCTGCTGTACATGTTGAACCATCGAAACCGAAGAACCATGCCCAATGCCCTTTCCATACAAAGCCTGACACTAAGCCGCGGCAAGCGCTCACTGCCCCATCCGATGGACGGCCATCGCGACATTTCGTTCGATGTGAAGATCAAAGTCCAGAACCTTGGCGCACGCCCGCTGCACGTCATACGCGAGCTACGGACCATGGCATACGATGGGCCCGCGAGCACGCTCACATTACGCCTGCACGAACCGGCCCCAGTGCCCGCAGAGAAGAACGCTCCCACCCTTCACCTGCCCGCGCCACACACGATCACCGTAGCCCCGCAGGAGGTCGCCACGATCGTGGTCACCATTCCCGCCATCCTAACGACGATGCGACCAGGCAAGGACGGCGTGTTAATGGTGGAACGTACCGAGCTCAAGGACATGCGCACCATTCGCTGTGAGGTAGGTTCCAGCGAAACACCTGTCAAGAACGTTCCCAATGAGTCGGTGCATCAGCTCCGTTCACGCATGGTGGGCTGGGGGCAGGTGGCCATAGCCGAGGAAGGTGTGAAACCTGACACCCGGGAACAGGGCGCGAATGGCGGTGGTGACCAGGGATCCACAGGACAGAAAAAGAAATGAACCAACACCAACACATGACATGGCATCCTTGAACGACGCGTACAATGAATTGCTGGCCATCAATGCGAAATTGAACGTCCTGCATGCTGACAACGGGCAATTGCTTGCCGGCCAAGTGGCCATTCGGACAGCGATCAATGCGGGCACGGCCGCCACGAAAGAGGTCAAGGATGCGGTGGATGCCGGAACGGTCGTGCTGAAAGCGATCGAACAAGGCCAGGAGGTCACGAACACGATCCTGCTCCATCTCTCGCATCAAACGGACGCCATGATCTGCTCGCTGGAAGCCATCGCCCGGCACACGTGCGGCATCCTCAATGAGGTGCACCGCCAGACCGGTATCCAAACGGGCATTGCCGCCTCCGATGCAGCACTGCTGGACATCGCCAAGACCGTGAACCCGGATGCCGCACTTGACCTGGCACGTCGAATGGCATTGCAAGCAGCGCAGGAGGCCTGCTGTCCGCCGCCTGTGGAGGCGCCGATCTGCAACGACAAGCCCTGCCCAGCGCCGCAGCCGCTTCCGGAGAGGAAGGCCGGCCCGGTGAAGAAGGGAGGTGCGCGCAAGTGATCATCATCGGACATGCGGCACGACCTCCGAAGGGTCGCCCACCGCACCGATGACCCGACCGAAGCCACGGGTTCTTGAACGAAGCACCCAGTAGCCCGGTCGTACCGCCCTTACCTAGGGTCGGGTCGTGTACGCGTGCAGCGGCCCCGCACCCGGGCTCGCCCTGTGGACCGACCGTCGGTTGGCTTCGCTCCAGACAATATGGACGCTCGCGTATCGTTGGGCAAGCACCATCAGATCCACCATGTTACCCACCACCCGTATCGCCCTGTTCCTCTTGGCCTGGTCCACCTTGGCGGCCTGCCGAACCGAAGAAGAGGAGGTCGCTCCGGCACAACCGTGTCCGCCCTCGAACCTGG
>JADZGG010000353.1 GCA_020854015.1 Flavobacteriales bacterium | reverse complement strand
TTCTCATCACAGAACGCATCGCTGCCCGAGAAGTGCGACTTCGGCCGGATGGTCTCGAAGTCGAAGTAGCACCAATGGCGATCGCCTTGTGGCCCCAGCATGTAGTAGAGCCAACGGCCGCCTTCGCGGAAGTCGAACGACTTGATCACGCATTCGTAGGGTTTCGGCGCCCACCATTGGCAAAGAACGTCCGCTCGGGTCCACGCGGCCCATACAGGATCCAAGGGAGCTACGAAGGTGCGGTCCATGGTTATCGTACGTGCTTCCTTCTGCACATCGAAGTTGGAGCGGGCAGGTTGTGTCATGGCTCAATGGTCCGTTGTTCCGTGAGGTAAGCGTCCAGACGTGCGAGCGTTTGCTTGCCGCCCTCGACCGCACCGTACTTCTCCACGACGAAGTCGCGCGCTTCCTTACTAGGGAAGACAGAACGCATGGTGATCCGCGTCCCGCGGTCGGTCTCCTCGAACGTGATCGTGGCTTCGAAGAGCTTCTCCTCGTTCCAGTCACCATGATCATGCACCAGCCGCTCCGCCGGGATGATCGCCTTATACACCACCATGTTCGGGAATACGGTACCGTCCGGACCGGTCATGGTGAACTTCCACCGACCGCCGACACGGAAATCCATGGAGATGGTCTTTGTGATGAAGCCGTCCGGACCATACCAATGTTCGAGGTGGACGGGATCGGTCCAGGCCTTGAAGACGAGCTCTCGTGGAGCGCTCAACGACCGCGTGATCACAACCTCACGATCGATGGTCGAACTGGGGACCTTCACATCAGCCATTGCGTTTCCTTCTTTTCGTTTCGGTCGCTTTCTCCTTCGCCTGTAGCTCTTGTAGGTAAGCGTCCAATCGGTCAAAGCGGGCTTCCCACATGGCCCGGTATTGCTCGATCCAATCATCGGCCTCGCGCAATGGAGCGGCTTCCAACCTACACGGACGCCATTGCGCCTCTTTCCCGCGCGTGATCAACTGCGCGCGCTCGAGCACCTTCAAGTGTTTGGACACCGCAGGCAGGCTCATACTGAACGGGGCCGCGAGCTGGTTCACCGTGGCCTCCCCTTGCGAAAGGCGCGTTAGGATCGCCCGGCGCGTAGGGTCGGAGAGCGCATGAAAGGTGGCACTGAGACGATCGGAGGCGAGCATGACGCCGCGAACGTATTATACCTTTTGGTTAAATACAAATCCGATCAAAGAAAAAGGACCGAACGTTCGGCCCTTCAACTTGTGTGAGCGACCACACCGCTCATGGGATCACACCAGTGCGCCGCAACACTTCCAAGCTGATCGCGCGCCGCGAGGGTCCGAAAGTGGTGGATAACGTATCGGACGTGCGTGCACGGTTCGCGAAGATGTAAGGGCCTGTTCCGTTCGCCTTCTCGACCCAGCCTACGAACCAACCTGTGCTGCCGTCAGAGCCCAGGGCCCACCCCGTCTTACCGTACAAGGTGTAGCCTAGCGTGTCCTCCTGGAGCGAGATCTCCTTCACGATGTTCATGTTGCGCTGCGAGAAAGGGAGGTCGTTGCGCTGCAGGCGCTCCAAGAAGGCCACCTGCTGCCGTGGCGTGATGCGTAGGTTCCCGGCCACCCAGCAACGGTCGTAGCCACCGCTCGTGTCGGCGTTCCCATAGCCCACCGTATCAAGCCAGTGCTTCAAGGTAGCCCCACCAGCGCGACGCGCGATGTCCCGGTGCACCCAATAAGCGCTCACCTTCAAAGCCTCCCGCAGGGTGAGGTCCTTGTTCACTTCCGGTCGACCATGATCGACACCGTCCCACTTGAAGACCTCTTCAGCATCCTTCACCACACCGCTTTCCAGGCCGTAGAGGCTGCTGAAGAGCTTGAAGGTACTGGCCGGCAAAGTGGCCACATCGGCTTGGGAACTGTCGATATAGAACCAGTGATCACGGCCAACGTCGTGCATGATGAACGAACCGCTGACCTGCAAGGAATCGTATAGGATGCGCAGGTCATCGCGCACTTCAGAGGCCGGGACCGAAACCTTGTCCACTGGCGCCGCAGCAGGCGAGCAGGCGACGGTAAGCAGAAGCATGTAGAGGGTTCGACGCATGGCGAAATGTACGATCGGGCCCTCTAAGGTGCATCTTTGGTCAAGATGCAAATGCGGTGGAAAGTGCTCCTCTTGTCGGCTTGTGGTCTTGCCCTGTTCGGCGAGCTGCTATTGCGTTGCTGGGGCCTTCGTGAACATCCGCTCTACGCAGCTGACCCGCGCTATGAGTACATGACGCTGCCTGGTCAGGTTATGCACTACGGAAGGATCACCTTTCGAACGAACGAGCTTGGACTTCGCTCTGCCCCTATTGGGAAGAAGCGTGGCAAGCGTGTGCTGGTGATCGGCGATTCCGTTGTGAACGGAGGACTACAGACCGCTCAGGAGAGCACAGCGACCGCGCTGGCTCAACAACACACCGGTATCGAGCTGATCAACCTAAGCGCCGCCAGTTGGGGACCGGACAACGCCATGGCCTTCATGCGCGCGCACGGCACCTTCGATGCTGATGCGATGATCCTGGTGTTCAGCAGCCACGATGCCTACGATCGCATGACCTTCACCCCGATCGTGGGCGCACACCCCTCCTACCCCGACCACCGTCCCCTGTTCGCTTGGAGCATCGTATTGGACCGTTCGCTATACCGGGCGGGCTGGGGTTATGAACCGCCGGCTCAGCGTGGAGCGTTCGTGGGTGGTTGGAAGGCGCTTCGTGACACGGCGGCCACCTTACGGATCCCCTTCGTCGTCCTGTTGCATCCGGAATTGGGCGAACTGACGATGGGACACTACGATGACCGAGGCCAACGCATCCTGGATTCACTGCACAGGTGGAAGGTGCCGGTGGTGGAACTGCTGGACAGTTTGAACGCCTCGCACTACACCGATCGGATCCACTTGGGCGATGCGGGTCAGCGCCGCCTGGCCGATGTGTTGTCATCGACGATCCAAGCGGCGACCGATACCTTCGTCCGTGCTCCGACCGCTACCCCCTGAGGACTTCATGATCACCATGGGATCGACCCCCGTGATCGATGTCCGATCGCCTGGCGAACACTTGCGTGGCCACATCCCCGGAGCGCATTCGCAACCTTTGTTCTCGGACGAGGAACGCGCCATCGTTGGAGCGCTGTACAAACAACGAGGCCGTGATGAAGCATTGCTGGAGGGCCTGCGCATCGTCGGACCGAAGATGGCCATGATCGTTGAGCAGGCCCGTGCACTTGCACCGGATGGGAGGATCGGTGTGCATTGCTGGCGGGGAGGTGAACGCAGTGGCAGTGTGGCCTGGCTTCTGGACAAGGCCGGGTTCGCAGAGGTCAACATCCTGAAAGGCGGCTACAAGGCCTTCCGAAAGTTGGTGCTCTCTTCCTTCCAACGGCCCATTGACCTGCGGGTGCTGGGTGGGTATACGGGCACCGGCAAGACCGAGACGCTCCACCACTTGAAGGAGGTCGGAGAGCAAATGGTGGACCTGGAGGCCTTGGCGCACCATAAAGGCTCATCGTATGGCGCCTTGGGCGAAGCGCCCCAGCCAACCAGCGAGCATTTCGAGAACCTGATCTGGGCCGAATTGGAGCGCATCGACCTCGACCGGCCGCTCTGGGTGGAGGATGAAAGCCTGATGGTTGGCCGCGCACGGATCCCGGACGCCTTTTACGCACAGCTCCGAAACTGCACACTCTACTTCGCCGAGATGCCGATCGAAGAACGGGCGGATCGTTTGGTCGTGGACTACGGTCGATACCCGAAGGACCTGCTGGCAGAGGCCACCAAACGCATCGAGAAGCGACTGGGACCCCAGCATTGCAAAGCCGCGCTTCAAGCATTGGATGACGGTGACCTTCGGACCGTGGCGCTCATCACCCTCCGGTACTATGACAAGGCCTACTTGCGCGGCACCGAAGGACGCGATCCACAAAAGGTCC
>JADZGG010000352.1 GCA_020854015.1 Flavobacteriales bacterium | reverse complement strand
GGGCGGCACCCTGCTGAGCGAGAGCATGGCCCAGTACAGTGCGCTGATGGTGATGGAACAGGAATACGGCAAGGCGCACATGCGCAAGTTCCTGAAGTACGAGGGCGACAAGTACCAGAACGCCCGCGGTGCAGAGGCCATCGGGGAAACGCCCTTGATGTACGTCGAGAACCAAGGCTACATCCACTACAACAAGGCCAGCGTAGTGCTCTACTGCATGCGCGACTTCCTCGGCGAGGACACCCTGAATAAGGCGTTCCATGCGCTGGTGGATTCCTTCGGGTATGCGGAACCGCCCTGGCCCACGGCACTGGACATGTACCGCGAGATCCGCAAGGTGACGCCTGATAGTCTGACCTATCTGCTGGAGGACAACTTCAAGTACATCACCCTGTACAATAACGGCATCACGAGCACAAAGGCCACCATGGCACCGGATAGCAGTTGGACCGTGGAGATCGCCCTCACTGCGGACAAGGTGCACGCTGATTCACTGGGTAAAGAGACCAAGGTCCCGGTGAACGACTGGATGGACATCGCGGTGGAACGCAAGCCGGCTTTCGGCAAGAACGCGAAGAAGGAACTGAACGATATCCCGCTCGTGCAGCAGCGCGTGAAGCTTCGCAGTGGTGCGAACACGTTCACCTTCAAGGTTCCCGAGAAGCCGCTGGCCGTGGTGATCGATCCCGACCACCTGTTCTTCGACCGACTGCCGGAGGACAACCGGAAGAAGGTGGACTGACCGCTTGGGCTGAGCCAACATCACCTCGACGCAGCAGCCCGAACGTTGTGGTGACGTTACGAATGCTGAGCGAGTGCATTTCTCAGTGTTCATACAGGGTTGAATGACAAGGCGCCTCATCCTCTTCGAACTGCGCTTCTGGATGCGACAGCCGCAGCTCTGGCTCTTTCTGGGCTTGTCGTTCGCGTTCTGTTTCGCGATCGCGGTCTTTGAAGGGGGCGGCGAAGGAAGCCCGGGCATGGTGCATGTCAACTCGCCGTTGCATGTGTACGAGCTGTATGCGAACCTCGCGTTCCTCTGGCTGCCCATGGTCACGGCCTTCGTGAACGCTACGGCCATCCGCGACTTCGCTTGCCGGACCTCGGACATTGTCTTCAGTACGGTCGTGACGCGCAGGCAGTACATCGTGGGTCGCTTCGTGGGCAGCACGCTCGTGGCCCTGATCCCGGTGCTCGGGATCTCGCTCGGACTGGTCGTGGGTAGCTGGGTGCCATATGGCGACCCCATCCGTTTCGGGCCGAACAGCTTGCTTGTTCATACCCAAGCGATCTTCTGGTTCGGTCTCACTAGCATCGTTCTCCAAAGTGCATTGATGTTCGCCATCGCCTCGCACGTGCGGTCCACGGCGGCGGCCTTCGTCACATCGATCGCGCTCGTCGTGCTCAGCGGCATCGCATCCGCGTATGCAACGGAGGTGGACAACGCGCTGCTCTCCTCGCTGCTCGATCCGCTCGGCAACCGGGCCTTGGACCAAATAACGCGTTACTGGAGCGTGGTGGACAGCAATACGCGACAGTTGCCTGTGCTTGGACCGCTCACGTGGAACCGGCTGTTATGGCTCGGTATCGGGGCTGGCGTCTTCGTGTTCGGGTACCTGCGATTCTCCTTCACGGAACGGAAAAGCAACGCAGCACTGATCATCGCCCCGGTGCAGGACCATGGAACGGGCAGCGAAGCGTTACCGGTCGTGCGGTTGGCCAGCGGCGGAAGTTCACAATGGCGTCAGTTCCTTGGCTTGGTGCGATCGGACCTCATCGGTCACTTGCGCACGCCGATCTTGTGGATCATCATCGGCCTATGCCTCACCATGCTGCTCTTCGCGCTCTCGGAGGTCACCAGCATGTTCGGTAACCACAGTTGGCCGGTCACCTACAATGTGATCGACCTTATCCGCGGCGTTTCACTGGTGACCATGGTGGTGATCATCACCTACTACAGCGGTGAGGTTGTTTGGCGCGATCGCGAGACGAACGTGGATGGCATCACCAGCGCGCTGCCTGTCAAGTCGCGAACGATCATGTCAGCGCAGTACACGGTACTGTTGATCATCGGTCTCGGCCTTCTGGTATTGATGGGCCTGGCCGGCATCGGGCGGCAATTGATCAGCGGCTACACCCATGTTCAACCCGGTCTGTATGTCACCTATCTGCTGGTCCCTGGGATGTTCGCGTTCGCCTTCTGGTCGGCCATCGCGCTTGCCATACAATTGTTGGTGAACAACAAGTACTTGGGCTTCGGCCTGTTCATCGTTCTCTTCGCGGCGAACTCGATGGTCTGGGGCTTTTTGAAGGTGAGCTCCAACCTCGTGGTGCTCTTCGGTGCGCCGCGCATGATGTACAGCGACCTCAACGGCTTCGGGCCTTTCCTGGTGCCGTGGATCTTCTTCCGCATGTACTGGATGGCGTTCGTGGCGTGCTTGCTGTTCATCGCAGCGCTGGTGGCCGTGCGTGGGGGTGAGGACAGGTGGACCTGGCGCTTGCGCATCGCGGGTGTGCGCTGGCGGCGTGCTTGGCGGATCGGTACGCTCGCGTTCGGTGCGTGGTTCATATTGCTGGCCTTCGGCTTCTACAACACACGCATCTTGAACGAGCCGGTCACCGCGCAGGACACGGAGGCCTTGCAAGTGGCCTATGAGCAGATGTACAAGCGCTACAGCAACACGCCGTTGCCACACTTCACCGCGGTGGATGTCAGGGTCGAACTGGAACCAATGCAGCGGGCCATTCGCTATACGGCGAGCCTCACACTGACCAACAAAGGCAGCGTTCCCGTGGATACGCTTTGGTTCAGCCTGCCGGACCACATGTGCATGACCTTCAGTGTGCCGAACGCTCTGCAGGTGCTCAACGACAGTGCCCGCTTCCAACGGATGTTCCGG
>JADZGG010000351.1 GCA_020854015.1 Flavobacteriales bacterium | reverse complement strand
GATGCCGATGATGGCCAGGTCGCTCACGAAGGTCTGTGGCTTCTCCACGAACTCGGTAATGATGCCGTCACCGTCGAGCTTCACCACGCCGAACGGCTTGGGGTCCTCCACCTTGTTCACCCAGATCACACCGTCGCAATCCTTGTCCAGCTTCAGCTGGGCGCGGAACAGGGTGTCGGCAAAGGCCACGATGACACGACCGTTCAAGGCCTTCTCCGCGCAGAGGAGGGCGTGGGCGGTGCCGAGGGCTTCCTTCTGATAGTGGATGCTGCCTTTGGAGCCGATGGCGGTGGCGATGGCCAGCAGCTCGTCCTCCACCTTCTTGCCGAAGCTGGGGTGAACGATGAAGGCCACTTCTTCCACGGGTTCCCCGGCCACGGCGGCCAGGTCCTCCACGAGGCGTTGCACAATGGGCTTGCCGGCAATGGGCAGCAGGGGCTTGGCGGTGGTGTGGGTGTGCGGACGCATCCGCTTGCCCATGCCCGCCATGGGGACGATGATCTTCATTCCGTGTGGTTCTCGCTCAGCGGGTCCCGGTATGCCCGAAGCCGCCCGCTCCTCGTTCAGTGGCGCGAAGGTCCGCACTTTCCGCGAAAGTGACCCGTAGGTATTGCGCCACCACCAATTGGGCAACGCGTTCCCCATCGGTCACCTCGAACGCCTCGGTCCCATGGTTGATCAGCAGCACCCCCACCTCGCCGCGGTAGTCCGCATCAATGGTGCCGGGGCTGTTCAGCACGGTGACGCCATGCTTGAAGGCCAGTCCGCTGCGGGGGCGCACCTGCGCTTCGGTGCCTTCGGGCAGCTCAAGGAAAAGGCCGGTGGGGATCAGCGCGCGTTGGCCAGGTGCCAGCACGATCGGCGCATCGAGGTTGGCGCGGAGGTCGAGGCCGGCGCTGTGCGCGGTGGCATATTGGGGCAGCGGGTGCTTGCCCTTGTTGATGATGCGGACGGGGAGGGTGTCCGTGGTCAAGGCGGTCATGGGGTCAAAGGTCGCAATGGTTCCGGCACCGAGGAGCTTGCGGTCGCCCCCGCATTACTTACTTTTGACGTTAGTATCGCCTGGCAGATGATCCGCTCCTTTGGTTCAAGAGACACAGAACTCGTCTGGGGTGGGGAGTATGCCAAGAAGCTTCCAAGTACGATCCAGGAGACCGCCCGACGGAAACTGCGCATGATCAACAACTCACAGGACATCGCCGACCTGCGCATCCCACCCGCCAACCGGCTGGAGAAGCTCGCTGGTCGTTTGAAGGACTACCACAGCATCCGCATCAACGACCAGTGGCGCATCATTTTCAAATGGCAAAGCGGTAACGCGTACGACGTGGAGATCATAGACTATCACTGAAGATCATGGCGACCAAGAAGCTCCCCAACATCCACCCCGGCTCAGTGCTCGAACAGGAGTTCCTGCTGCCCATGGGCATCACGGCTTATCGCCTGTCCAAGGACATCGGCATCCCGCAAACACGCACCTCTGAGATCCTCAAAGGCAACCGACGCATCACAGCGGATACGGCTCTACGGCTCTCGCGTTACTTCGGCAATTCGGCCAAGTTCTGGCTCGGCTTGCAGGATGACTTCGACCTGGAGGAAGAGGGCCGCGCGAAGAAAGCGGAGCTGGACGGGATCGTTATGGCGGCACGGTCGGCGGCCTGATCACCCCGCGGTTGCCCGCAGCACCCCCCGCTCCAACCGCCACGCCACCCAGAGATACACGCCCAGCAGCACGCTCCGCACCGTGTAGTTCAGCGCACCCTCCACGGGCAACTGCTCCGCCACCCACCACAGGAAGACCGCACCAGCCATGTAGCTGAGCACGCGGCCCACGTTGTAGGGGATCGGGTAGTGGCGCTGCCCCCAGCCGTAGCTGATGGCGGCCATGCTCGCGTAACAGATCAGGGTGGTCCACGCGGCGCCCATGTAGCCCATGCGCGGGATCAGCGCGAAGAGCAGCGCAATGGTGATGGAGGCGCCGATCAGGCTGATGGTGCCGCCCACGTGCGTGCGGTCCGTGAGCTTGTACCACACGCTCTGGTTGTAATAGATGCCGATGAAGACGTTCGCCAGCATGAGGATCGGCACCACGCGCAGGCCTTCGTGATAGGCCGTGTTCGGGATGAACCACTTGAAGAGGTCGAGGAAGAGCATCACCACCAGGAAGGCCACCATGCACACCGCCACGAAGAGGTTCATGATGCGGGCGAAGGTCTCGCGGCTGTTCTTCTCTTTCGCGTGGCTGAAGAAGAAGGGTTCCGCGCCCATGCGGAAGGCTTGGATGAAGAGCGTGATGAGCACCGCCAGCTTGTAGCACGCGCCGTAGATCCCGATCTGCGCATCGGCCAGGCCCTCGGGCAAGAGGTACTGAAGGATCACCCGGTCGGCGGTCTCGTTCACCATGCCGGCCAGACCGGCGAGCATCAGCGGGGCACCGAAGGCCGCGAGCGAACGCAGCAGCGCCTTGTTCACGTTCGCGGGACGCGGCCAGCTGGGCAGCAGCACCAGCAATTTCACCGCGGTGGCCGCCAGGTTGATCGCGAACACGTAGCCCACGCCGAAGCCGGGGTCGTACACCGCCTCGATCAGCGCATTGCTTTCGCCCATGTTGTACCGCTTCATGCAGTACAGGATGAAGAAAAGGCTGAGCCCCACGTTCACCACCACGCTGAGGATGTTGATGGCCGCGAACTTCCACGGGCGGCCCTGTTGCCGCAGGCGCGCCATGGGGATGGTGGTGATGGCGTCGATACCGATGATCAGCACCAGCATCAGCACCGAGATCGCGTGCTCAGGGAAGTCGATGCCTTGCGCGAGCGAATGGCTGAAGACACTGCCCAGTGCCATGAAGATCAGCGCCGGGAGGAGCAGTCCGTAGGTGGCAGTGGAGAAGAGCACATCGCCCTTCGGGTCGGAGAGCGAGGTGTTGGCCTTCACGGAGAAGCGGAAGAAGGCCGTCTCCATGCCGAAGGTGAGCACCACGTTCAGCAGTGCGGTCCAGGCGTAGAGCGAAGTGACCACGCCGTACTCCGCCGGCTCGAAGACGTACTTGCTGGTGTACAGCGGAACCAGCAGGTAGTTGAGAAAACGCGCAACGATGCTGCTCAGCCCATAGATGGCCGTCTGACCGACGAGTTTGCGGAGGACGCTCATGGGGTCATGCCGCGCCGCATTTCAGCAACGATCGGGTTGATGCGGCTGTCATGTGTCGCTGGAGGGACAAG
>JADZGG010000350.1 GCA_020854015.1 Flavobacteriales bacterium | reverse complement strand
GGTTCAGCGTTTCCAACAGGGGCACGAAGAAGTTGAACTCGTCGTTGGCCACCCAATAGGTGATCACACGGTCCTCGCGGGGGCTCTTCACCACCCACTTCTCGCACTTGTAGCCGGCCATGTCCTTCATTTCGCCGGTCTTCTTGATCTCGGTCTCCACATCCTTGGGCAGGCGCATGTTCGGCACGTCCATGTAGAGCTTGCGTTCGGGGCTCAGCGCGATCACCGAGCGGTCGCGAGTGTCCACGAGCATGATGCCCTGCACATCGCCGCGGGCGCTGATCTCCTCAATGCGGATGTGATCGCCCTTGACGTAGTACTTGTAGTTCGTGACCACCGGGCCGGTGGTCTTGGTGAACTCGAGCACGCCCTCGAAGGCCTGGGCCTGAGCAGCGGAGAGACTGCCGAGCAGTGCGAGGGAGAGAATGAAGCGTTTCATCATGCGGTGGTGTTGATCGAACGACCGTTCGCTTGGCGGATGAGGCGGAAAGTTCCTCAATTTTAGACCCTTCAACGGGCCCTGGCGCCACAGGTTACGCACAGAGGCAAGTTGTTTTCATGGCCGAGCATCTCCGAACGGGTTCATTGGGTGAACAACTGGCGTGCCAGTTCCTGGAACGCAAGGGCTTCAACATCCTGCACCGCAACTGGCGTTGCAAGCACGACGAGCTCGACATTGTGGCCCTGGACGGTCGCTTTCTGGTGATCGTGGAGGTGAAAACGCGCAGCACCGACCGCTGGGGCGACCCGGAGGACGACGTGAGCCCCGCGAAGATCCGCAAGCTGATGCGCGCCGTGGATGGTTACCTTGACGCGTTCCCGACCGAGCTGGAGCTGCGCTTCGATGTGGTGAGCATCACCCTGAAGCCCCACGAGCCCGAGATCCTGCATATCACAGACGCCTTCTACCCCACCCTCGATGAGCAAAGCTGACCGACCCAAACGCACCGGCAAACCCGCCAAGCGCGCCGGCGCACGGGCCCCGTCGGAACGACGCCCCCGCAAGGGCAAACCCGGTGACGATGCCATCGGCGACGACGACCGCGCACGCAGCGCCTTCCGAGGCGAACCTGCACCCGAACGCCCCCGCCGTTCCTTCGGTGACAACGACGACCGCCCGCGCCGCCCCGCACCCCGCGGTGATGATCGCGGTGGCCGCCCCAGCAGCGACCGACCCTACCGCAGTGGCCCACGCTCCGATGATCGCGGCGACCGCCCTTCACGCCCGAGCCGTGGAGGCAGTGACCGGCCTTCAGGAGACCGTCCTTACCGTAGCGGCCCCCGTTCCGATGACCGTGGTGACCGTCCTTCGCGCCCCAGCCGTCCGGGTGGCGACCGTCCTTCCGGTGATCGGCCCTACCGCAGCGGCCCCCGTTCCGATGACCGCGGTGACCGTCCTTCGCGCCCCAGCCGTCCGGGTAGTGACCGGCCTTCTGGCGACCGGCCCTACCGCAGTGGCTCCCGCTCGGAGGACCGCGAACGCCCTTCCCGTTCCAGCCGCCCCGGCAGCGACAGGCCCTCCGGTGATCGTCCCTACCGCAGCGGACCGCGCTCCGATGATCGGGGTGATCGCCCTTCGCGCCCCTTCCGCCCCGGTGGAGACCGGCCTTCAGGCGACCGGCCCTACCGTGGTGGCAACGATGGACCGAGCCGTGGCCGCGATGGCCGCTTCACCAGCCGGGACGACAGTCGCCCTTCGCGCCCCTATGGTGGTCGTGGGGATGACCGTCGCCCACCCTATTCCGACCGGCCCGCGCGCCCTTCCAAGGACGAACGCACCTACCGGCCGGACGATCCGCTGGCCCGCAGGCCCTACAACAAGGGCGAGCGCAGCCAACGCTTCGCACTGCCCAACCCGGACAACGAAGGCCTGGTGCGCCTGAACCGCTACCTGGCCCAGGCCGGTGTGGGCAGCCGCCGCGAGGCCGATGAGCTGATCACCACCGGTGTGGTAACGGTGAACGGCAAGGTGGTGACCGAGCTGGGCACCAAGATCAAGCCGGACGATGTGGTGCACTACGGCGGCCAGAAACTGAGCATGGAGCAGAAACGCTACGTGCTGATGAACAAGCCCAAGGACACCATCACCACCACGGACGACCCGCTCGAGCGCCACACCGTGATGGACCTGATCGCCAAGGCCTGCACCGAACGCCTGTACCCCGTGGGCCGCCTGGACCGCAACACCACCGGCGTGCTGCTGCTCACCAACGACGGCGACCTGGCCAAGAAGCTCACCCACCCCAGCCACGGCGCCGAAAAGATCTACCACGCCACGCTGGACAAGAGCATCACTGTGGACGACCTGCACAAGCTGGTGGAAGGCGTGCGCCTGGATGACGGACCCGCCAGCGCCGAAGAGGCCAGCTACGTGGGCGACAGCAAGCGCGAAGTGGGCCTGAAGCTGCACATGGGCCGCACCCGCGTGGTGCGCCGCATGTTCGAAGCCCTCGGCTACGAAGTGGTGAAACTGGACCGCGTGATCTTCGCCGGCCTTACCAAAAAGGAACTGCAACGCGGCCACTGGCGCCACCTGACCGATAAGGAGGTGACCATGCTGAAACGCATCAAGAGCGTGGCCACACCCACCACCAAAGAGGAACGCGGCGGCGGAAGACTGCGCGGCCAGCACTTTGGGGATGAGTGAGGGTTGAATTGTCCTCTCAAGCTTCCAGCTTGAGCAGAAGATCATCTGGCACCGGCTGGAAGCCGGTCGGACATTGTCGTTGACCGAAATGTCCCTCAAACTTCCAGCTTGAGCTGAAGATCTTCCGGTACCGGCTGGAAGCCGGCAGGACGTTGTCGTTGATCGAAATGTCCCTCAAGCTTCCAGCTTGAGCAGATAGATCTTCTGGCACCGGCTGGAAGCCGGCAGGACGTTGTCGTTGACCGAAATGTCCCTCAAGCTTCCAGCTTGAGCTGAAGATCTTCAGGTACCGGCTGGAAGCCGGCAGGACAGTGTCGTGCAAGCAAGTAGCTTCGGGTTCCAGACCGGTTCAACATGCATGTCCCTGACCTGTTCTTCGACGAGCAGGCCGAAACCCGGATCACCAAGCGCAACCTCCCGCACTGGCAGCAGGACGGCAAGCTGTACTTCGTCACCTGGCGACAGGGTGACAGCTTGCCTTCCGAAAAGCGTGAACAACTGCAGCGCGACCGCGATGCGTGGCAGCGCCTACATGGCGCGAAGAAGCTCAAGGACCTTCCACTGACCCAGCAGAAGCTGTACTACCAACTCTTCGATCATCGGGTCCAGCAATGGCTGGATGCCGGGTCGGGCTCCTGTGTCCTAAAGCAGGAAGGACCCAGGCGCATCGTGGTGGACGCGCTGCACCATTTCAATGGAACCCGGTATAAGCTTGGCACCTTCGCGGTGGCCGGTAACCACGTGCATGTGCTGGTAGCCCCATTGCCGGGAATGAGCTTGTCCAAGATCGTACACAGCTGGAAATCGTTCACGGCGAACGCGATCAACGAACAACTGGAACGCACCGGTGCGCTCTGGAAGCACGAGAGCTACGATCACCTGGTGCGGAACGAAGGGGCGTTGGACCGCATCTGCGACTACATCCTTCGCCACGCAGAGCAAGGCCACTACGTGGAAGAGCACCCGTTCTGAAGCGCTGCTTGATCGTTCGGGCTGAAGATCTTCCGGCGCTGGCTGGAAGCCGGCCGGCCATTTCAAACGCAGAACCCCCGGAACCGTTCCGGGGGTTGTGCTGAGTGAGAAGAAGGTGCTTCCCGTGGTGTTGTGCACGGGTAAGTGCCAGGCTTAAGCGGCGCGACGTCCTCACTTCACACACGCCATCCCCTCCTCCACCGCGCGGAACTTGGCCAGCACGGCGGCTTGGTCCTGTGCGTCGGCAGCGGTAAGGTCCACGGGGCCGTTGGTGGTGTGGATGCGCACGGCCTGGGCCTGATCATCGAGGAAGGTGAGGATGGGCTGATCGCAGACCAGGGCGTCGCTGTAGTTCCAGCTGCGGGTGCTGCGGTCGAACTTGAGGATGCGCACGGCACCGGCGTTGGCACCGGTGAGCTGGGTGGTGGTGAAGGTGTCCTTGGTGGCCTCGATGCGGTAGTCAATGCCCTTCAGCGTCACCAGCTGCATCTCGTGGTCGCCCTCGTTCATGCTCACGGGGTTTCTGCCGCTCCAGAACTCGATGAGGTTGAGCACCACGATATCCACGAGCGCGCACACCTCGTACACGGGGATGATGCAGAGGCCCCAGAACAGCAGGCTGCGCACGAACTTGTTGTCGGTGGCGTCCTGGTTGAAGGCGTAGATCTTCTTGGTGAGGTTGAAGCTGCCGAAGCAGCCGGTCTGCGTGATGGTGATGCTGCCGAGCAGCAGGAAGAGGGTGGCGTTGCGCAAGGTCTTCTTCATGGGTCCGGTGGGTTGGGTTGAGCGCCAAAGGAACCGGGGATGGAGGGCGGCGCACGAACATGGAGGCGGGCGTTATCAACCTGTTGCGGTGGATCGGGGTGGCTCGCAGGCTCGCTGGGGGTTGAACCGCAGATGGGGCAGAGTGCGCAGATGGAAATGGCGGCATAGCGAAGGCTCGCAGGCTCGCTTGAGGTTGGAACCACAGATGAACGCAGATGCACACAGATGGAATCCTGAGCGCGCGATGGTTGAGCTCGCAGGCT
>JADZGG010000349.1 GCA_020854015.1 Flavobacteriales bacterium | reverse complement strand
CTTCCACAGCGGCCCTAGCTTCGCCCCATGCAGTTCATCGACCCTGCGCTCGACGCGTATTGCGAAAGCCACAGCGGCGAGGAGCCGGCTTACCTGAAGGTCTTGCGCGAAGAGACCTACGCACAGATCTACATGCCGAAGATGTGCAGCGGCCACCTGCAAGGGCGCTTCTTGTCGTTGCTGAGCCACCTGGTGCGGCCGAAGGTCATTGTGGAGATCGGCACCTACACGGGCTACAGCGCCTTGTGTTTGGCGGAAGGCTTGGCGCCCGGTGGAATGGTCCACACGATCGATATCGACCCGCACTTGCCGCCCTTCGTGGCGAAGCATATGGCTGCCGCGGGCTTCCAGGACCGCATCACGACCCACCGACGGCCCGCGCTGGAAGTGATACCCACGTTGCCCGCACCTTTCGATCTTGTGTTCATCGACGCGGACAAGCCGAACTACCCCAACTACTTCGAAGCCGTTGTGGACCGTGTGCGCCCGGGCGGACTGATCATCGCGGACAACGTGCTATGGAGCGGCAAGGTGCTGCAGCCCTCCACCGAGCAGGACCACCAGACGGCCGCCTTGGTGAAGTATGCGGACATGGTGGCGAAGGACGCGCGCGTGGAGCGTGTCATGGTCCCGTTGCGGGACGGACTGCTGGTGGCGCGCAAGCGCTGAGGCCCTTAGCTTCGGGACATGCGCCAGCTCATCCATCTGCTGTTCCTTCTTGCAAGCAGTAGCTACGCGCAACAGTGGTCCCAGCTACCCTCCTTGCCTGGCGCGGCCCGGGATGATGGCTCGTCGTTCAGCATCGGTAGCGACATCTACGTAGGTACTGGCATGGACGCTGGTTTCCAGCTGACCACGGATTGGCACCGGTACAGCCTTTGGGACCAAGCCTGGCATCCGGCCGGAAGCCTTCCTTCAACCGCTCGTCAGTATGCAACAGGCTTCAGCATTGATGGTGTCGGCTACCTCCAAGGCGGTGTGGACGTGATCGGTGCCCTCAACCAGCTCTGGGCCTATGAACCGGCCTCCAATGTCTGGTCGCCACGAGCACCATTGCCCGGCACAGCCCGTTCCGCTTCGGCGAGCTTCGTGCTCGACGGGCTCGGCTATGTCTGTGGAGGCGTGCTGCAGGGCGGATCCGCCACAGCGCAGGTCTGGGCCTACGACCCGACCACGAACGCCTGGGTGGCACGCGCGCCTTTGCCGGGGGTGGCTCGTCACCGGGCCATGGCCTTCACCGCCAACGGGAAAGGCTATGTGATAGGCGGCGCCGACGCTCAGTACCAAGCCCTGAGCGATGGTTGGTGCTACGACCCCGTCACGAACACGTGGACCGCCATCGCACCCCTTCCCCAACCCCGCTTCAGCAGCGATGCGGCGGAAGTGCTTGGCGGCGGCGTAGTGATCGGCGGAGCGTCGACCACAACGCAGGCCCATGCGGATTGTTGGGTCTATCGCGCGTCGGCGGACGTCTGGGAGACGCTGCCTGCTTTCGACCCAGGCATCAGACGCGGTGGCTGCGTTGAAAGCTGGGGCGGCATCCGTGTGTTCTACGGTACCGGCAGCGACAACAGCCAGCGCTTCAACGATTGGTATGTGCTGGAGGTACCGGTGGGCGAAGTGGAGCACGCGGCACCGGCCCGGCTCGCGGTCTTTCCTCAACCGGCCATGGATCATGTGCAGGTGCGTTGGCTTGCGGAAAGCCGGCCCCGTTCGATGCTGGTGATGGACATGAGCGGTCGCGTGGTCTTGCGTCCAGAGGTATCGATCGACGGCACTTTCCCGGTGTCCGATCTAGCTCCCGGGCGCTACACATTGGTTGCGGAATCGGCTGACCAACGGCTCACAGCCCCCATGATGAAAGTACCTTCGGAATAGGAACCTTATTGGGTGGAAGGCGTTGAAAAGCGCCTCCCTTGCAACGCGTTGGCCATTCTTGGTCGGTCGTTCCTTTGGGCCGTAACATGGCGAAGGTCAACAAGCTCGAATACGTCGATGCCCTGCGGGGACTGGCCATCCTGGCGGTGATCCTGGTGCATTGTGCGCAATACGGTACCAACGTGTACCCTGCGGTCATTGCCAGCATCATGGAGAAGGGTCAGATGGGCGTGCAGCTCTTCTACGTCATGAGCGCACTGACACTGTTCCTCTCTTACGAACGCCGTCTGAACAAGGAGGTGCACCCGCAGCGGAACTTCTTCATCCGCCGCTTCTTCCGCATTGCGCCCATGTACTACCTGGGCATCTTCTACTACCTGTGGCAGAACGGGCGCGCCCCGAACTTCTGGACAGGCTTCGGCCCCGGCATCACGGATGGGAACATCGCAGCGAACTTCACCTTCCTGCATGGATTCAACCCTTATTGGTTCAACAGTTTGGTGCCCGGTGGCTGGTCCATCGCGGTGGAAATGTGCTTCTACCTGCTCATCCCCTTTCTGTTCCGCTACGTCACCAGTGGCCGCCAGGCGTTCCGTGTGTTCCTGATCACCATCGGCATCAAGCTGGTGCTTCACGTGATCATGCTGAAGCTGCGCCCCATCGATGATGTGTGGCTGTGGAAGGAGTTCCTGTACTACTACCTGCCCAGCCAGATGCCCGTGTTCATGCTGGGTATCCTGCTCCATTTCGTGCTGCGCGGGCGGGAAGAGGACCACACGATGCGCCCGATCGATCTCTTCGCTTTTGCCGGTCTCCTCATTCTGCACCTGGCCACAGGACGTGAAGTACTGCTGCCCACCCATGCCCTGTTCGGACTGGCCTTCGTACTGCTGGCCTGGACGCTGGCGAAGCGCCCTTTCCGTATTCTCGTGAACCCGGTGATGCGGCACATCGGCATGGTCAGCTTCAGCCTTTACCTGGTCCATTTCGCCGTGTTGCATTGGATGGCCCATTTCGGGTATGCGGACCTCATCGATCCGAACGGCACCACGAACAGCTTGTTGAACTATGGCTTGCGCTACACGCTCGTGGTCGTGATCGGCGTGGCCATCAGCACGGTGCTCTATCACACCATCGAGGTGCCCATGCAAAAGGTAGGTCAACACTTGATCGACCGCTGGGAGAAGAGACCGGAGCAGCCGGTGGTGCCTTCCTCGGGCTTGTAGTCGGACGATCCGATGGGTGGCCGTCCGCCCTCCTTCAACATCCGGATGTTGCCTGAACCTTAGGGTGTTAGATCGTCGCGCTGGAAAACTTTCCTATCTTGTTCCGGCAACCCGGTACGTCTTTGAGACGTCTACCGATCGACCATGCACACATGAAGCGTTCCGCACCCTTCTTCCTGCTCACGATCGCGCTGTTCCTGCAGAACAGCTCCAGGGGACAGAACCCGGTGAACGGCTATGCCCAAGTGACCGCGATCGCGGGCAACACGTTGACGGTGACGAACGTGGACGAGACATACGACACCTTCGAGGACGGCGAAGAGGTGATCGTGATGCAGATGCAGGACAATGTGGCCGGCGCCAACACCGCGAACAACAGCTCCTTCGGTGACATTTCCGGTATCGGTAATGCCGGACGTTGGGAGATCCGCGTGATCGCATCCCACACGGAGAGTCTGGGCGTTCCAGCCACGGTCACCCTGACCACGGGGACGGCTTATCCCTATTCGACCTGTGCGCAGTGCCGGGTGCAGCTGATCACCAGGCCCACCTTCGGAGCACCGAACTGGACCACCACGGCCCCGATCAACGCACTGACCTGGAACGGTTCCATCGGTGGTGTCGTGGCGTTCCGGGTACCCGGCATCCTGACCGTGGGTCATGA
Source organism: Flavobacteriales bacterium (assembly GCA_020854015.1). Taxonomy (GTDB): domain Bacteria; phylum Bacteroidota; class Bacteroidia; order Flavobacteriales_F; family PHOS-HE28; genus PHOS-HE28. Next base: position 1,169 of record JADZGG010000349.1, on the reverse strand, counting down.
CATTCTCGCGAACGGCCGTGGCTTCCGCGGAGGCGCGCCTTCGGCGAACTTCACCGGGGCCTGCAATGCCAACGTGTATACCTCGGCTTCCACCAACTATGGTGAAAAGGGTGAAGGGATCCAATTCATGAACACGGCCGCCGTGCGCTACGCACGCAACAAGCTGATCAACGGTGGCGGTGGTGGCAGCACGAACAATGCCGGTGGCGGTGGTGGCGGACATGTGACCCAAGGCGGCAATGCCGGGGGCGGCTACAATTGCGTCACCAACGCGGGCGGAACTGGTGGCCTCATCATCTTCCCTTACGTGTCCTTCAGCCGTTACTTCATGGGGGGCGGCGGTGGTGGTGGTCAGGCGAACACCAGTGCAGGAGGTGTCGGTGGAGCTGGCGGTGGCATCAGCCTGATCAAGGCGAACACGTTGCAGACCTTGCCCGGAGCCTCATGCCCCTTCAGCATCGCACGGATCATGGCCAGCGGAGCAGATGGTGGCAATTCCATCGGTTTGACCCCGGACGGCGCTGGTGGCGGTGGTGCCGGTGGCACCGTCTACCTCGATGTCGCCCTGCTCGACGTTGATCCCGCGTGTCCGCTGATCTGTGCAGCGAACGGCGGCAACGGTGGGTCTGTGGTCAACACGAACCCTTCCCCCGGCAATTGGGTGGACACTGGTGGCGCTGGTGGCGGCGGTGGTCAGGGCATGGTGGCGTGTGGCGCTACCGTGGCTCCTGGCGGCAATGCCACGACCAGCACACAATCGGGAGTTGGCGGCGTGAACGATCCCGCCAATGGACGCGCACAGACCGGTTCTGGTATGCCGAACAGCGGTGTACAGGGCTTCGGTGGCACGATCACCCTGCCCATCGAATTGCTCTTCTTCTCGGCGAAGCCCGAAGGCCAGACCGTACAATTGGCGTGGGCCACGGTCTCCGAAGAGAACAACCGCTTGTTCCGTGTGCAGCGCAGCGTGGACCTCGAGAACTGGACCACGGTGACCGAACGACCCGGTGCCGGTTGGAGCAGCTCCATGCAGGAGTACAGTGCTGTTGACCTGTTCCCACTGGCCGGCACGAGCTACTACCGCTTGGAACAGGAAGATCAGGACGGTGCCCGGACCTACTCGAACATCGCCCCTGTGGACTTCGCAGGTCGCGTGATCCCGTTAGCCT
>JADZGG010000348.1 GCA_020854015.1 Flavobacteriales bacterium | reverse complement strand
TGGGTGGAAGTGCAGATCCGCAGCAAGCGCATGGACGAGATCGCCGAGATGGGCCTCGCTGCGCACTACCGCTACAAGGACGACGACGCGCACGCCGGCGCGCTGGACGACATGCTGACCAAGATCCGCGACATCCTCGGCGACCCCGGCAACAGCGCACTCGACTTCGTGAACGATTTCAAACTGAACCTCTTCAGCGACGAGATCATGATCTTCACACCGAGGGGCGAAATGCGCAACCTGCCCGTAGGCTCCACCGCGCTGGACTTCGCCTTCGACATCCACAGCCAGGTGGGTCGCCAATGCATCGGCGCCAAGGTGAACCACAAGCTGGTGCCCCTGAGCCAGCCCCTGCGCAACGGCGACCAGATCGAGATCATCACCAGCAAGAAACAGCAGCCCAAGGAGGACTGGATGTCCTATGTGGTCACCGCCAAGGCGAAGCAGAAGATCAAGCAGGCGCTGCGCGAACAGAAGAAGAAGCTCGCCGTGGTGGGTCGCGAAACGGTGCAACGCATCCTGCGCGGCTGGGGCGCCCGCATGGACGATCAGAACATCGGTACCCTGGCCGAACACTTCCGCGCCACTTCTGCCACCGACCTCTTCTGGCAGATCGCCCGCGGCCGCCACGACCTCACCGCCCTGGGCCAGCCCACCGTGAAGAACGGACGCCTGGTGCTGCCCCGCGTGAAGCCCAAGGAGGACGAGCGCACCCTGGAGGAAGTGGTGGGCGAAATGCGCGGGCAGACCAACAGCACCCTCAGCATCGGCGACGACCTGCACAAGATCGAGTACAAGCTCAGCCCCTGCTGCAACCCGATCCCCGGTGACGACGTGTTCGGCTTCATCACCGAGACCGAGGGCATCCGCATCCACCGCGTGAACTGCCCGAACGCCGTGCAGCTCATGAGCAACTTCGCCTACCGCATCGTGAAGGCGCGGTGGAAGGGCAAGGACAGCGTGGAGTTCCTCGCCGGCATCACCTTCAGCGGCATCGACGCCGTGGGGCTGGTGAACAAGATCACCACCATCATCAGCCACGAGCACAACGTCAACATGCGCTCGATCAGCTTCGAGAGCAACGACGGCATCTTCGAAGGCAAGGTGATGGCCTACGTGCACGACGCCGAACACCTGCGCTCACTGATGGACAAGCTGCGCCGCGTGCGCGGTGTGCGGATGGTGGAACGGATCGATCATTGAGGGGTTTCGATCCCTCGCTGCACGCTACCTTCGCCCTGCCATGGCCACACCGGACATCAGCATGAACGTCCAGCGGCTCTTCTCCGACTATTTGGAGCAGAAGGGCCACCGCAAAACGCCCGAGCGTTTCGCGATCTTGACGGAGATCTACGACCACGACGGGCACTTCGACATCGAGCGGCTGTACACCCGCATGAAGTTGAAGAAGTACCGGGTGAGCCGGGCCACCTTGTACAACACCATGGACCTGCTGCTGGACTGCCAGCTAGTGCGCCGCCACCAGTTCGGGCGGGCGCAATCGCAGTTCGAGAAAGCCTATTCCTTCCGCCAGCACGACCACCTGATCTGCACCGACTGCGACAAGGTGATGGAGTTCTGCGACCCGCGGATCCAAGCGATCCGCAGCACCGTGGGCGACGTGATGGGCTTCAAGGTGGAAAGCCACGCACTACATATCTACGGCCTGTGCAGCAGCTGCCAGGCGAAACGCAACCAACAATGACCGTGACCGACCGCCCCACCTTTGACGTGCAGGTCTCCGAGGAGAACGGCTGCAAGGTGTTCCACCTGCAAGGCCGCCTGATGGACCAGCAGCAGGCCGACAACATGATCGGCACCTTGGACCAGGAACTTGGGCAAGGCCACACCGCCGTGGTGCTCGACCTGGCCGCGCTGCAGTACATGAACAGCACAGGCCTCAACATCCTTATCAATGTGCTGACACGCACCCGCAACGCTGGTGGCGATGTGGTGCTCGCGGGCCTGTCGCAAGGCGTGAAACAGCTCTTCGTGGTCACCAAGCTGGACTCGGTGTTCACCATCACCGCCGATGTGCCCTCCGCCATCGCGCACTTTCGCGGTTAAGTCAGAATGACCACACGTGTTGACGTACTGCTCGGCGCCCAATGGGGTGACGAGGGCAAGGGCAAGGTGGTGGATGTGATCACCCCGGGCTATTCCGTGATCGCCCGTTTCCAGGGCGGACCGAACGCCGGGCATACGTTGATCTTCGACGGCAAGAAGCATGTGTTGCACACGATCCCCAGCGGCATTTTCCGCGAGGGCGTGATGAACCTGGTGGGCAACGGCGTGGTGATCGACCCGGTGATCTTTCTGCGTGAAGTGGATGCTTTGGCCAAGGCCGGAGTGGATGTGCGGGATCGCCTGCTGATCGGCCGCCGCGCGCACCTGATCCTGCCCACGCACCGTGCGCTCGACGCTGCCAGTGAAGCCGACCAGGGCAAGGAAAAGATCGGCAGCACGCTCAAGGGCATCGGTCCCACCTACATGGACAAGACCGGCCGCAACGGCTTCCGCATCGGCGATCTGGAACGTGCCGACATGAAGGACCGTTACCAAGTGCTGGTACGCAAACACGAACGCCTGCTCGGTCTATACAACGAGGCCTTCGACTGGAAACAGCACGAGGCCGAGTGGCTGGATGCCTTGGAGCGCCTGAAGACCTACCGCTTCGTGGACAGCGAGCATTGGCTGGACGAGCAGCTCAACGCGGGCAAGAAGGTGCTGGCGGAAGGTGCGCAGGGCACCCTGCTCGACATCGACTTCGGTACGTATCCCTTCGTCACCAGCAGCAACACGATCTCCGCAGGGGCCTGCACGGGCCTTGGCGTGGCGCCTTCACGGATCGGACGCGTCATCGGCATCTTCAAGGCTTACTGCACCCGCGTGGGCAGCGGCCCCTTCCCCACCGAGCTGCTCGAGGAGACCGGCGAGCAGATCCGCCAGGCCGGTCGTGAGTTCGGCAGCACCACAGGTCGCCCGCGTCGCTGTGGCTGGCTCGATCTGCCAGCGCTGAAGTACGCTGTGATGATCAACGGCGTGAGCGAACTGGCTATGATGAAGGCTGACGTGCTCAGCGGCATGGAGACCATTCGGGTGTGCACACACTACAGGGTGAACGGGCAGCTGACCGACCGTCTGCCCTACGACATCACCGGCACGGTGGAACCCGTGTACACCACGGTACCCGGCTGGGGCGAACTCTCGGTGAACGAGGCCTTGCCGAATGGACTGGAGGCCTACATCCGCACCATCGAAGCGGCCACCAGGGTTCCGGTGAAGTTGGTATCCCTGGGTCCCGACCGCGCTGAAACGCTGATGCGCGAAGCTGCCGCCGCCACGCTCTGATGTCCCGCAAGCACCGCCCTTCCGGCTCTGTTCCTGTGCCGGACGCGCTGCGCGAAAGGCTCTTCCTTCAGTTCGGCACCGAGGCGGCAGAGCTTCTGGCCGCGTTGGACACGGCTTCTCCAGTTAGCATCCGCTTGAACCCGGACAAGGCTGGTGGTCCTGAAGGTCTGCCGGTCCCATGGTGCGACACGGGCCGCTACTTGTTGGAAAGGCCCGTCTTCACGCTCGACCCCTTGTTCCATGCGGGTTGCTACTACGTGCAGGAGGCCTCATCCATGTTGTTGGAACAGGCTTTTCTGGCCAGCGGTCTTGCCGGTAAGCACATCGCTGCGGTGGATCTCTGCGCCGCTCCTGGTGGAAAGTCCACGCACCTTGCAGCGCTCCTTAGCCCCGGCTCTCTCTTAGTGAGCAACGAAGTGGACCGGCGAAGGCAGAAAGCCTTGCTGGAGAACCTCTGGAAATGGGGACGCGAAGGCCACGTGATCACAGGCGATACGCCGGAACGCTTCGCTGCGTTGGGGCCAATGTTCGACTTGGTGGTGGTGGATGCGCCCTGCTCCGGCGAGGGGATGTTCCGCAAAAATGAGGAGGCGCGCTACCACTGGAGCGAGGCCCATGTGCTCGGCTGCGCGCTGCGCCAGCGGGAG
>JADZGG010000347.1 GCA_020854015.1 Flavobacteriales bacterium | reverse complement strand
GCGGAATATTACTGGCGCGCGGCCTTGCGGAACGACATCGCGAACGGATTCACCAAACGCATCGCCCGCAAGTACGCCAACCTGACAAGCATTGCTGAGGAACGCGGGGAGCACCTGAAGGCATTGGCATTGTACGATTCAGCGGAAACGTTCGCTCTTGAAGCAGGTGACCTCGACCTGCTGGTGCGCATCGAAAAGGGCTTTGCCATCCACCTCGGCCAGTTGGGCCGGCACGCGGAAGCCATGGAACACATGCAGCAGCACGTGCACTACAAGGACAGTTTGCTGAACATCGAAAAGGTGCGCAGCATGGCCGACATGCAGGAGAAGTACGAGAGCGAGAAGAAGGCGCGCGAGATCACCGGATTGAAAGCGGACAAGCTGAGCGCCGCCTTGGACAAGGCCCAGTTGCAGCGCACACGGAACATTTACCTGTTCGCTGCCATTGTGGTGCTGGGTCTGGCCGGTGCCCTGTGGGGCCGCTTGCGCATCACCCAGCGCGCACGCAAGGCCATTCAGAAAGAGAAGGACGTGAGCGAAGGCCTCCTGCTCAACATCCTACCCGAAGAGGTGGCGGCCGAACTGAAGTTGAACGGAGCGGCCGAAGCGCGGCAGTTCGATCGGGCCACGGTGCTCTTCACCGACTTCAAGGGCTTCACCGCCCTGAGCGAACTGCTTACGCCATCGGATCTGGTGGCGGAGATCGATCACTGTTTCAAGGCCTTCGATGGCATCGTGGACGCCCGACGTATCGAGAAGATCAAGACCATCGGTGATGCGTACATGGCGGCGGGCGGCTTGCCCGATCCGGCCCACGGCAGCCCGGCCGATGTGGTGCTGGCCGCGCTGGAACTGCAGGACTTCATGACCGCGTACGCAACGCAGCGCCGCTCAGAAGGCCGACCGTATTTCGAGATGCGGGTGGGCGTGCACACCGGTCCGGTGATCGCCGGCATCGTGGGTGTGAAGAAGTTCGCCTACGACATCTGGGGCGATACCGTGAACACCGCCAGCCGCATGGAGAGCAGTGGCGCCGTGGGCTGCGTGAACGTGAGCGGTGCCACCTACGCGCTCTTGCAGAACGACGCCCGGTTCCGGTTCGAGGCACGCGGCATGGTGGCCGCCAAGGGCAAAGGCGATATGCAGATGTACTTCGCCTACCGCAACGACTGACAGTGGATCACGGCGCAGCGCTGTGGTGCATGTGCCCCGCTTCGCGCAACTGTTGTTGGTAAGCGCGGATCGTCGGGTCGTCCGTGGCCGGTATGCTGATGGCCCGGAACACAACGTCCGTGCCTGCTCCTCCCGGTCGGCTCCACGAGAAGGTGATGCTCTTGCCGTTGTCGAAGAAGGTCCAATCGGAAGCCTCTTGCATCCGCAGCACGTAGGGGGCGTTGCGACTGCCGGTGCTGGACACGGCTGCCATGGCGAACACCCCGTTGGGCGTGAGGTCGGTGAACACGAGCTTGATCCCGTTCACGATCACATACTCGTTCGCGCGCATGGTGATCTCCGTGGTGTCGAGTCCGCTGCGGATGCTGTCGGCCACGGGTGTGGCGTTGAATTGGGGCACTTTGCCCGGCCCATTGATCGGGAAGGCGTAGGCGCCGAAGCTCTTCTTCCGGATGTTCACGTACGGGATCTTCACATAGCCCTGCGTGCCCCAGTGCTGCCCGAACGAGTTCATCACCAGCAAGGTGCTGTCGCTGTCGTCGTAACCGGCGCAGGCCATGGCATGTCCACCGGAGTTCTTGCCATCGAAGGTCGCGAGGTCCCAGGTGAAGGGTCGGTCCTTCCGCGACGCTTCGAAGCCGGCCGCACAGAAGGAGACGCTGTCCACCACGAAGAGCACCATGAGCGCCTCACCGGCCGCCAGGTGCGCTTTCCATTGGTTCAAATTGCTCTGGGGCAAATACGTGGGTGCGGGCACCAGACCTCGAACGGCCAGGCTCATACCCAGGCTCATGGCCGTGGAGGGCACTTGCACATCGCAACCGGTCAAGCTGGTATCGTACGGAACCTCGCTCATGGTGCACAGCCCCGCATACCCGCAGAAGCCGACGAAGTTGTTCAGGTTGACCCCCTTGTTGCACGGCAGGCTGTCGCCGACCTGTTTGAACAGGCTGAACAGGTAGGCCGGGCTGTAGGCCACGTCCGGGTCCGGCACGCCGGTGCGCCGGCCGTAGCGGTTGTTGCGGCGGTTGCTGCAATACGTCTGCACGCCATAGGCCCAGGCCCACGCCGCACAGCTGTACTGCTGGTGCTGGTTGCCGGGCGGTGGGAACCACGCGCTCAGGTCCACACTTCGCGGCAGCGTGTCCAGAGCGGTGGTGTCGTGCGATACGATCGGCACCACCGGTAGCTCGTTCGCCATAGGCAGTGCCATGCCGTAGTTCACCTGCGGGTTCCGCTGCGCGGGGTCCTGGTGGGGCGCTTCCCCGCCGTTGCAGGCCGTGAGCAGCACCAGCAGCAGAAGGGTGATCGAGCTAGGGAGCGAAAAGGGTCGACGCATGGGAGAGGGGGGTGTGCCCGTTCACCTGTCCACCGGCCTTTGATGTTGGTGGCACAGCCACCACCCGTTCGCGGACCTTCCTTCAGTTGTGGATCGGGCAGGCCGGTGCAGGTGGCGTTGGAGAGGAAGCGCTTTTACCAAATGTAGCGAGCAGCGGTTCGCGGCCCACAGGTGCATCGCCGTTGGACGCTGTGCTCGGGAACGCTCGGTCCGTGCTCCGGTCGCGTGGAAGTGAGCACGCAAGCGAACGCGTCGTGACCCCGGCTCCGGTCGGTGCTGATACCTTCGTCGGCCACGTCATGGGACCTCTTCGACCACATCCACTTCCGTTCGTGCTGCTGCTGCTGACATTGGGTCTGCCGTTGCGGGCGCAAGTGCCTCTTCAACGCGCGGAACAGCTGCTCACGCCGACCGAGTTGCGCGCGGACCTGCAGCAGCTGCGCCACCTGATCCAGAAGAAGCACCCCGCTCCGTACCGCTACACCACACGCGCACGGATGGACCAATGGTTCGACAGCCTGTCCAACACGTTGAACGCACCGACGAGCGCACGGGCTTTCCTCGCGAGCATCACTACGCTCTATCCGCTGCTGGGCGATGGGCACACGCTGTTCCTGCCAGCGGATGAAGGCGCGGAGCACAGCTACCTGCCCATCGACGTGCTCCTGCTCGGCGACAGCCTCTTCGTGCGTTGTGACGGACCGGCCGGTTCGGGCGTGCATGCCGGCGATCGCATCCTGTCGATCAACGAGAGCCCCGCCGAGGACGTGGTGCGCGCGCTGATGGAGCGCCAGGTGCGCGACGGGTACAATGCCACCTATCCCGCTTGGATCCTTGATCAGTGGTTCCGTGCCTACTACCGTTTCGCGTTCGGCGAACCCACGCACTTCGAGGTCAGGCTGCACGAGGTGGATGGTCCTGAGCGTTCAACGCGCGTGCCGGCGCTGCCGCTGGACAGCATCCGCGCACGGTGGCCATCGTGCAGGCAGGAAGCACCGGGCTCCATGGAACTCACCTGGCCCGACACCGGCATCGCTATGCTCGTGATCCCCAGCTTCGAAACGGCGATGCTGACCAACGCGAATGGCAAGCCGGCCGATCAGTTGCGCGCAGCCTTTGCGCGCATCCGCGAGCGGGGCGTGGACCGCCTGGTGCTCGACCTGCGCGGCAACCAAGGGGGCGATCCCGCACTGGCGAAACTGTTGCTCGCCCACCTGCTGACCGAGCCGTTCACGCTGGTGGCCGAAGGACCGGCGAGCGGCACCACCGGACCCGTCGCGGTCCCATACGCCGGCACGCTGTACACGCTCATGGACGGCGGTTCCTTCTCCGCCACGGGCATGGTGCTGGCCCAACTGGAAATGCAAGGGCGCGGTGCGCTCATCGGCGAAGAGGCGGGTGGCGGCCGCACCGTGCTCAGCGGCAGTGCGCGCACCACCAGGCTCACGCACACACGCATCGCCTGCACCGTTTCGCGCAAGACCTGGCAACTGCTGCCGCGAGCGGACGATGGGCACGGTGTGCGGCCCACGCATTCCGTAGCTGGTACGGTGAGCGATCACCTCCGCGGTAGGGATGCGGCGATGGAGGAATCGATGCGTTTGATCCGCACAGGACAGTAGCCGTCCCGAGAGCGAACGGCGACCTCAGCGCTGGAAGTGCCCGGCTTCGCGCAACTGTTGCTGGAAGGCGCGCACGGCAGGATCGTCCGTGGCCGATACGCTCACGGCCCGGAAGGTCCCTTCATCGCCGGTTCCCACGGCCCCGCTCCACGCGTAGGTGATGCTCTTCCCGTAGTTGAAGAAGGTCCACTCCTCGCCCTCTTTCATGCGCAAGATGTAGGGCGCATCGTTCGTGCCCATGTTCGACACCGCCACGTTGGCGAATATGCCGTTAGGCGTCAGTCCGGTGAAGATCAGTTTCACCCCGTTCACTATGACGAACTCGTTGGTGTGCATGGTGATGTAGGTGGTGTCCAAGCCGGTGCGCACGCTGTCCTCCACACCCTTGGCGATCAGTACCGGCGTTTTTCCGGCACCGTGGATCGGGAACGCGTAGGCACCGAAGCTCTTCTTGCGCACGTTGGCATACGGGATCTTCACGTAGCCCAGGGAACCCCAGTTCTGTCCGAACGAGTTCATCACCCACAAGGTGCTGTCGCTGTCGTCGTAGCCCGCGCACGCCATGGCATGGCCACCGGAGTTCACACCGTCGAAGGTGGCCAGGTCCCAGGTGAACGGGCGCTCCTCCCGCGCGGCTTCGAAACCCGCCGCACTGAACGACACACTGTCCACAACGAACAGCACCATCAGCGCTTCGCCTGCGGCCAGGTGGGCTTTCCACTGGTCCAGGTCGTTCTGGCTCAGGTACGTGGGCTTGGGCACCAGGCCCCGCACCGCCAGGCTCGCGCCCAGGCTCATCAACGAGGACGGAATCTGCACGTGGCACCCGGTGCGGCTGGTATCGTAGGGCGCTTCGCTCATGGTGCACAGGCCGGCGATGTCCGTAAAACCCAGGAACGCGTCCAAGTTGACGCCGTAGTTGCAGGGCAGCGTGTCGAAGGTCTGTTTGTACAAACTGAACAGGTAGGCCGGACTGTAGGCCACGTCCGGATCGGGCACGCCGGTGCGGCGCCCGTAGCGGTTGTTGCGGCGGTTGCTGCAATACGATTGCACGCCATACGCATTGGCCCATGCCGCACAGCTGTATTGCTGGTGCTGGTTGCCCGGCGGTGGGAACCAGGGGCTCAGGTCCACCTTGCTGGGCAAGGAGGTGGTGAAGGAGGGTCCGCGCTTCACGATGGGCGCACCGGGCAGGGCGTGCAGGGCAGGGGGCAACAAGCCGTAGTTCACCTGTGGGTCCTCCTCGGCCGGTTCCTCCTGGGGTGCGGCCAGGCCGCTCGCCATGCCCCACGCCGGAAGCAGCAGGGCGATCACGAAAAGAAGGGCATGGGGTCGACGCATGGGCAGTGGTGTTCCACCGGTTCACCTGTCCACTGCCGGTATCGTTGGTGGGCAGCGCCACCGAGCGTTCACGGAACGTGCTACGTGTGGATCAGGCAGGCCGGTGCGGTTGCGTTAGCGGAAGCGCGTTCCCTCAAATGTAGTTGCGGCCCGCCCTGGTTTTACGGCGGTGCGCTGTGCATCGGAACCGATGGTCCGTGCTCCGGTGACAGCCTCCATTGAAATGGTAGGTGGCCTGCCCTCGTTGGCTTGGAAATGTTCAGCTACGGTCGCAATGGAAGCGATCGCAGGGTCTTTCAGGCGGGCCGTTCACAAACCACTGCACCATTGATCACCTTGCGATGTTCCGGACCAAAACCCTGGAATTTGCCTTCCATGCGCTTTCCGTCCGGATCCACGCGCAACATCATATGGCCATATTGGCCTGCGTCATTCACCACGTTGCGGTATGCGAATGACACGAACTCATCCTTCATCGATCCATCGAACGCATAGTTCTGTGGAGCTGTCAGAATAGAGGTGACAAAGGTGATATCTCCCTTGAAGCGTTTGAAGTCCAAGGTGCCCGATCCGGTGATCCGATCGCCTTCCTTGTTGAACGTGAACGATCCAGTGATCTCGAGGATCTTTCCGTTCACCTCTTGATGTGCGGTGACATTCCACGCGCCGGTCACGTCAATGGCGCTCTGGCCTGCCCCGCGCATCGGGTCGCGCAGGAAACCCAGTAGTTCGTGCGCGGTGGCGTCCAAATTCTCCAGCATTGGATAATGCGCGCTGGCCGGGATCAATGCCAAGGACGCCTGAGGAAAGACCGAGCGTGCTTCCGTGATCGGCGCTTCGCCAAATGGATCCTCGGTCCCCGATAGGAGCATGACAGGCACCTTCACATGGCCCATCCGTTGCCTTAGGTCGAAACCGATGTTCTTCAAGTCGGCCACCAACGAATTATAGGTGGTAACGGACATGGTGCCAGGACCAAGCCACCGAGTGAATTCAACGGCGTGCGTGTTGTCGGCGAAGTAGGTGGGTTGCAGCAGGAGGAAGAGGTCAAGGAGCACGGCATTGGGATCCACAGCTGTGGCAAGGCTTCCAAGCAATTCGTTCGCTTTTTGGTTTTCTGCCTCATCCAACTTCGCCAACAGATGTGGAAGCAGCGTATCAAAGACCTGTGCGGATAGGCCAGCGATGTTGATCAGGACCAATGACCGAACACGGTCGGTAAATCGCTCCGCGTAGGCAGAAGCAAGCATGCCGCCCCATGAATGTCCTACCAGGGTCCAGCGATCGATCTCCAAATGAACCCGCAAGCGTTCGAGATCGCTCAGGTAAGAAGTGAGCGTCAACGCTGTCGTATCAGCGCTAGTGGACCCTCCTGTGCCACGTTGGTCCGGCAGGATCACCTGGTACGCGCCGGACAATCGTTCCGCAAGCGTCTGTAGATAGCCAGCCGCGAAGCCCGGACCACCCGCCAACAATAGAATGGGATCGCCAGACCCGAAGGTCGAGTAGTGAAGAAGTTCGTTCGCCATGATGGAACGAAATTACCCTGAGTTGGCAGTGATCCGAAGCTACGGATGGCTCAGGTCTTCCCGCACAATTCCACCCGATGCCACGCCAGGTATTCAAGCTTCAGGCTGGCAGCCTCGGCGGGAATGGTCAGTGGCTTGAGCACGCTGGCCGTTCAAAGCAGGCCACGCCGGATGCTGTCCATCACGAGGGAGTCCACAACGTGCTCAGCCTGACGCTGGACCAGCACGCTGTCCACGATCGCGTTCCTACGCGCGAGCTCCTTGGCCGCGCAAGCCTTGCTGCAATACAGTTCATGCCGTGACCCATCCGCAATGTGTTCAATGGGTACATGCTCCTGCTCCGCCATGGCGCTCAGCGGCACGATCTGATCATGCTGCTCATCAAAGTTCAGGATGGTCACGGAGCTCGTTCGCGGTACCGCGACCACGAAGGCCGTGTGCGGATCGGTGATCTTCCGCTGATCGGCCGCGCAGGTAAGTTCCCCCGTGCCACAAGCCTGTAGGAACAACAGAGACACGAAGAGCGACCACTTGAGCATGCGCGTTGGTTTTAAGCAAGATAGAGGCACACGCTTTTAATGTCCGCCTCCCTCAGAAGAAGAGGCCTTTCCGTGCCCCGGCAGCGCACGAGCGAACGGTCCAAGCTGGACGTGTCCGCAGTGCAACGACGCTCATCGGGCTCTGCAGTATCTATCCGGCACCAACTGCGCCGCAAGGATCACGGCTCAAGCCGCCATCGCGCGCAGGGGCAGGCTCATGGGGCCGATGCCCTGAGCGCTCAGCCCGCACACCCTGATCCAAACGAATTGCCCGCCTTCAAGG
>JADZGG010000346.1 GCA_020854015.1 Flavobacteriales bacterium | reverse complement strand
CTGCGGCACCACCTTGCTGGTGTTCCCCATCACGGACCTCATCCACCGCTACACACCGCTGGTGTTGGACGGCACGGCTTGGAACGACTGGTGGTACAGTGCCCTGGCCATCGGTGGGGTGGAGGAGACCGTGAAGTTGCTGCCCTACCTGATCATGCTCCGTTTCTCCCGCCAGGTGAACGAGCCGTTCGATCATATCCTGTACGGCTGTGTGAGCGCCTTGGGCTTCGCCTTCATGGAGAACGTTCAATACCTGGAGCGCTCGGGTCTTCAGTCGTTCACCGGACGCGCCTTTACCGCCAGCGTGTCGCACATGTTCGATACATCCATCATTTGCTACGGCATCGCCATGATGCATGTACGAGGCACCAAGTGGCGTTTTTTGCGCGGTCTGGGGCTGCTCGGTCTGGCGGCGCTCGCGCATGGTTTCTACGACTTCTGGTTGCTGGCCGATGATCGTCCCTGGTTCTTCACTTTCGCCTTCTACCTGGCCACTTTGCAGCTTTGGGTGGTGATGAAGAACAACCTCATCAACATCTCACCCCACTACCTCTCCGGGGCGATCAAGGTGAACGGTACGCTGCGGTACGGGATCCTCAGCATGTTCGTGATGCTGTTCATGGGCTGCGCGGTGCTCCTGCTCTTCCACAGCGGTCAAGGCCAGGCCGCACGCTTCCTGAACCACGGTGTGTGGGACATGGCCGGCACCTTGGTATTGCTCACCATGACCTTCAGCAGTTTCTGTTTCATCCGGGGACGCGTGGCGCCGTTGCGCGTGCCCGTGGACATCCGCCGCTGGTTCCTACCTCGTTTGGAGGAAGGACCGGATCTCACCGGACAGCGGATCAACGTACGGCTTACCGATCGCGGCGCCCCGGCGGATCAGGAGACGTACATCGCCGCACACCTGCCGGTGGATGGTGCCTTGGTCGAACGAGTGCTCTATGATGGTGATCCGGACTGGTTCCTCTTCGTGCCGGACCACCCGGTGCCTTTGGGCGATGCGTACGTGCCGGACCGTTTCCTGGTGAACCTGCACAAGGACAACGACGAGATCCCCGAGCACGATCGTGCTCTGTTGCGGATGCGGGCGTTGAAAGCTCCGCTGGACCTCGCGATCGCCGAAGTGGATGCGGACGAGGCATCGAACTCCTTCTTCCGCGTGTACGCACGCCGCCTGCCTTAGCTTCAGGTCCGCAGGGTGAGCCTTCTCAGCCCTTGGTTCCGGCCGGCCCCAGGTTGTCGAATTTGTAGATCGGGTCCACTTCGGTGCCCGCTTCCATCTCGAAAACCGGCTTGATGATCCCGTCGCTCAAACGGTACACCCAGCCATGCAGATCGGGACCGCCCCGTTCCAACCAGGCCTTTTGAATGATGCTCGTCTTGGCAAGGTCCATGACCTGTTCCGTCACGTTCAGCTCCACCAACCGATCGAAGCGTTCCTGCTCGGATTCCAGTGCGTTCAGCTCGCGGCGGTGAAGCCGGTATACGTCCTTGATGTTACGCAGCCACTTGTTGATGATGCCCAGGGAGTTGTTGGTCATCGCCGCTTTCACACCGCCGCAGCCATAATGACCACAAACAATGATGTGCTTCACTTTCAGGTATTCCACGGCGTACTGGAGAACGCTGAGCAGGTTCAGGTCCGTGTGCACCACCATGTTGGCGATGTTGCGGTGCACGAACACTTCTCCTGGTTGAGTGCCAGTGATCTCGTTGGCGGGTACGCGACTATCACTGCAACCGATCCAAAGGAACTCGGGTTGCTGAATGTTCTCCAATCGCTTGAAGAAGTCGGGGTCCCGGGCTACTGTATCCTCGGCCCAGTGCTTGTTGTTGTTGAGCAGGCGCTTGTAGGTGTCCATCCGTTGAATTTCGTTGATGTTGCCGCGCCCTATTGAGCGCAGGAAACGGTTCCGTTCGACGCGATTTTGTGGATCAGGTTCCGGTTGTTGAAGCCGGAGAGCTCAACGCGGATGTCGCGTGCGGGCGCTGCCGCCACGAATTCCTCGATGACCTCGCGAACGTCAGGGTCAATGTGCACGGTTCGGGAACCGTCCAACACTACGCGTGCACCATCGGGTATCTCTGTAAGCGTGCGCATGATGGCGGCCTTGTTGAGAAAGCTCACGTCCTCGCTGAGCTCCAGGTAGATGGGCATGCCGGGCTTGTAGCGGTGGGGTTCCACATGGTAGGCCACCTTGTAATTCTTCCAAAGGATGTGCATCACAGCGACGACCATGCCTAGAAGTACGCCTTTCAGCAGGTCGGTAAGCACCACACCCACTACCGTGACGATGAAAGGGGCGAACTGGGCCCAACCTTGTTTCCAAAGCGACCGAAAGAGCTCTGGCTTGGTCAACTTGAAGCCGACCATCAATAACACTGCCGCCAGACTGGCGAGGGGGATCAGCTCCAACAAGCCGGGGATCAGTAGTAAGCTGAGAAGGATAAGGGCTCCGTGGGCCATGGCGCTGAGCTTCGATCGCGCACCGCTTTGCACGTTCGCCGAACTCCGCAGGATCACCTGTGTCACCGGCAGCCCGCCGATCAAGCCGCTCACCATGTTGCCGATACCTTGGGCCTTGAGCTCGCGGTCCGTAGGTGTGATGCGCTTCTGCGGATCCAAGCGGTCGGCCGCTTCCACTGAAAGGAGCGTCTCCAAACTGGCCACGATGGCCAACGTGACCGCCGTGACCCAAACCTGTGGAGCGAAGATCCCGGAAAGGTCCGGGAAAGAGAAGGCACCCAGGCCGGAACCAAGGTCAGGCAGGTCAACGTAGTGTTCCGCTGCCAGGCCATGGTCCCCGAAACCATCCTGCCAGCCCCCCAGAACGATCCCTGCCACAACGGCGATCAAGGGTCCGGGTATGAGCGAGAGATAACTGTTCTGCTGTATCAACTTGCTATCCCAGAGGATCAACAGCGCGATACAGGCCGCTGCTACGAGCACCGCGCCAGGCGTGATGTAGCCCGTGAGGTTCATCAGTTCGCTGAGGGTGTTCTGATGGTCCGGTTGAAGGAAGGACTCGTCCCCTTCGAAATCCTTGTCGTAGCCGACCGCATGCGGGATCTGCTTCAGGATGATGATGATGCCGATGCCACTGAGCATACCCTTGATCACGCTGTTGGGAAAGTAGTAGGCGATCACCCCTGCATGGGCATAGCCCATGACAACTTGCAGCACGCCTGCGATCACCACGGCGGTGAGCATCAACTCGTAGGAGCCGAGGGTCGAGATGGCCGTAAGGACAATGGCCGTGAGGCCTGCTGCCGGACCGCTCACACCCAAGGCGGAGCCGCTGAGACCACCGACCAACAAGCCTCCGATGATGCCGGCGATGAGGCCGGCCATGGGGGGAGCGCCGCTGGCCAAGGCGATGCCCAGGCAGAGGGGTACAGCGACTAGAAAGACGACGAGCGATGCAGGGAGGTCCTGTCGCCAATGAGCGAACATGCGTTGCATGAAAGGTTTTTCGGAGTTGGTTCCAGATCGTCATGGACCATGCCCGTTCGCTATCGCGGCGCTCGGCAGGATCCCGTCCATCCCTTCGGATGTGCCCCTTCGCTAGGAAAGAGCTGTACAAGTTTCTGGAGGGGGAACCATCACTTCGAGGATCGGGTCCTCGGGCAGTACTTGAAGGTGCGTGGCACTGCGACCAGCGCTCGCCGGATCACATTGCATCGCCGCACAACGCCACATCGCGTGGGCTTCCTGCCAGCCGATGATGCCATGCACCGAATGCGATTCCTCCTCGCTCATCGGGAGCACCGTGCGAGAGGTCACCTCATTCCAGTTGACGTTGGGCACCACCAAGCTAAGGCCCATGGCCAGTGCCATGAGGAGCAGTGTTCGGCGGGCGAGGAGCAACATCATTTTCGGGGGGCGAAGTTACCCCCTCCGCCCGATCAGTTCGCCTGCCAGGGATAGAGCAGCGCGAACGCCGGTATGCGCACCTCGAAGTGGTCGCTGGTGTCCGCCCGCCGCATGGTGTAAGTGCCGTCCATGCGGCCCAAGCTGCTGCGCAGGTCGCAGACACTGCTGTAAGTGAATTGCTCGCCGGGGGCAAGCACGGGTGTTTCGCCCACCACGCCCGGACCTTCCACTTCCCGTTTCGGTGCCAGTGAATCCCAGATGTGCCACCGGCGACGCAGCAGCTGCACCGTGTGCTCGCTGGTATTGGTGATGGCAATGCGGTAGCTGAACAGGAAACGGCCTTGTTCGGGGTCGCTGTGCTCAGGTTCGAACCGGGGTTGAACGCTGATGCGGATGCCGTGGGTGACCGAGGTGGCCATGGGCTGATGTACAAGATTAAGGCGAACGGAGCCGCGCTGCTACCAAGACCCCAATGTTCAAAGCTTTTTTCCGGACCAGCGGTGGCTGCGCAGGGTCGGTCGCAGCTTTAACCCGCTTCGTCGATCCGTGCTGGAACCGCATGGGTCCAACCCTCAAGTTTGCACACGATGAACTCACTCGCCTTCCGCCGTTCCCTTTCCGCAACAGCTACTATGCTCGCTGCCACTGCCTTTCTACAAGCCCAGTACAGCGGTCCGGAAAGCGTCGAGTACGATGCCGCCGGTGACCGTTACCTGGTGAGCAATACCGGCAGCAGCAGCATCAAGCAGCGTGATCAATTGGGCACGGTCACCAACTTCGCATCAGGTCTTTCAGATGCTCCGTACGGGTTGGAGATCCAAGGGGACACATTGTTCGCCTGCATGGGCAGCGGTGTGAAGGGCTACCTCCTCTCCAACGGTCAAGAGGTGTTCACACTTGACCTTGGGGCAAGCTTCCCCAACGGTATCACCAGCGACGGCCAATACCTGTACGTCACGGATTTCGGTGCAGGTGTGATCTACAAGGTGGACCCCGCCAACAGCTCGTTCAGCAATTGGGTCACCACCGGAGGGCAGCCCAATGGCATTGTGTACGACACCTTCGAGGACCGCCTGCTCGTGGTGTTCTGGGGAAGCAACGCCGCCATCAAGTCATACGACCGCGCTACTGCACAATTGGAGACCTCCTTGAACACAGGTCTTACGAACATCGATGGTGTTGCGGTGGATTGCCTGGGACTCGTTTACGTGGCCAGCTGGAGCCCTGATCAGGTGACGCTCATCGATCAGTTCCTTTCGGGTGTGACCGGACCATGGATCACCGGTTTGAACAATCCTGCGGATATGGATTTCGATGCGGTGCATGGCAAGCTCTGCATCCCCAACAGCGGCAATAGCACGGTCACGCTCAGTTCACTTCAAGAGTGCAGTGTGGGCATCCCCGAGGACCGCACCTACACCACAGTGACCGCGATCCCGAACCCCACGGATGGTCTGGTGCGCCTGGACCTGATGTTGAGCGCACCGGAACCTTTCCTGGTGTACGACGGTCGCTTGGTGCTCGTGGCCAGCGGCACGCTCACGCCGCACGGGCTCATTGACCTGGGCAGCTTGTCCGATGGTGCCTACATCATCGAACTGGTCGGCTTGAAGCGGAAAGT
>JADZGG010000345.1 GCA_020854015.1 Flavobacteriales bacterium | reverse complement strand
TGGTGATCGGAGCGAGGTCCGGTGATTGGCGACTTCTGTTCGTTTTTGGGGCCGTTGCATTTCTCGGCCTCCTGTTCACTTTCCTTCAGGACAGGTCTGTCAACGCCGTCTATACGATCGAGACCGATCAGTTGGTGCTCGTCAAGCGGAAGGACCGGCTGGTGCTCAAGCGGGATAACATGCTGGACGCGAGCCTCATCGATCGGTCAGCGGCTCGGGACTATCTCCGGCAGAAGCTCCGCCAGAAAATGGAGGTGGGAATGACCGAGGAGCAAGCCAAGCAACGGGAGCGTGACTTTGTGCGCTTTTGTACCGTTGACATCGGCTTGCGAACGCTGACCTTCGGATTGGGTCGCCGGATCGTGGACACCATGCCTAATGCCAAGCACGACCTCATCCTGCTGCGCTTGAGCAATGGGGAGGACTTGGTGCTTTCCCCGGTTTACAATCAGGATCTCATGGAGCGCTTGGGAAAGTTGCTCCGCCGCTGATCGGCACAAGGCTCGACAGGCCGGTAGGTCAATTCCCCCGATCAAAAGTTCAAGCGAAAATGCTTGGCGGAAAGGGAGGCTCCTGGAGCGGTCGGACCCGACTCTAACTTGTCCGGATGCGCTGACCAACGCGCAATTTGCTCCGTGTGCTGATGCGATTGATCTTGCACAACCTGGCAACGGAGGTGCCGTTGCGCCGTGCGATGGAGGACAGGGTGTCTCCGCGGCGAACCGTATGGTATTTCGTACGAGCGGATTCAGCTTTGGCCTTCGCGATCTGTGCGAAAACGCCTGCATGCAGGTCGAAATCGCGGGTCTTCAGTTCGCCGTTCTGCACATCGAACACCTGCTGGGGATCGATGGGTTGGTCCAGATAGCGTACCTCGAAATGCAGATGGTCACCCGTTGACCGTCCCGTGCTGCCTCCAAGTCCGAGCATATCGCCAGCTTCCACGTGATCGCCGGGCTCCACATTGCGCTGGCTCAGATGAGCGTAGAGCGTTTCAAGTCCATTGCTGTGCCGCACTACGACCACGTTACCAAAGGTGCTGTTGTATCGGCTGATGCGCACCATGCCTTCAAAGGCGGCCACCACCGGGTCGCCATTGTCAAGTTCGAGGTCGATGCCGTAGTGCATCCGGCCGCGACGCGGACCAAAAGGCGAGGTCACATCGCCACAGACCGGCATGGCGTGGTCGCAAGCTTCGTTTGAAAGGCACAGACGTACGGTGTCCTTCAGAGCGAGCGGCATGGCGGTGCGACCGAAGATCGATTCCGTGTTCCAACCGCCGTAAAGCTGATAGCCAGGGATGAGGGATAGCGAGTCCTCCCGCTCCAGCAGCGAACGGTCCGAATTGCCGTCGATGAGCTCCGGAACGTCCATGTCCTCGTAGGGGCCGATCTCCTCCGCGCCACCGATGGCCAGCGTGTCCAGATCGGATTGGCCACGCAGCAGATGCCATGGCCCGAAAGCCATGGACAAGGTGAGGAGGAGGTGGGCGACTTTCATCGGCGCGCGCAAAACTAACCGCCGAAGCGGACCATGCAACCCCATGGATCTGAAAAGGTTCCAACAGGGATCCAGGGGGCCGTCCGTGTCCGTGCAGGATGGTTCGAATGAGCCCGGGTGGCAGGTGTTTGGGCATCTTTGTGCCCTTCTGTTAAAGATCCTGAACGATGCTCTCCCGAACCCTGCCCCTTAGCCCCTTTGTGGGTCTCCTTTTTGCCATGGTGGGCTGCGATGGTTCCGGTGGGCCGGTGCGCTCCAACACCCTGCATGTGGATAGCGCCATGCTCGATGCACGCGTTCGACCTGAGATCTATGCTACCGTGGCCCTGACCACGGACACCACCCGACTATCGAGCGCTGATCGGCGGATGATCCCTCTCTTGATCGAAGCCGCGCGCATCATGGATGGGCTCTTCTGGCAGGAGGCTTGGGGTAGGCCGGACAGCCTACCGTCCAAGGACATGAATGAGGAGACCGTACACTTCTTCAGGTTGAACTATGGCCCCTGGGATCGCCTGGATGGTAACAAGCCGTTCATGGATGGTGTGGGCGAGAAGCCCCTCGGGGCACGCTACTATCCACCGGACATGACCAAAGCGGAGTTCGATGCTTGGGAGTCCCCGGAGAAGAAGAGCCTGTACACGTTCATACGGCGTAACGAGAAGGGCGAGCTTGTCGCCATACCATACCACGTCATGTTCAAACCCGAAGTGGGGCGGGCGGCAGGCCTGTTGCGCGAAGCGGCGGCATTTGCCGAGGATCCTGGGACGCGGAACTACCTCGAAGCCCGGGCTCAGGCACTGCTCACTGACGATTACTCGGCCAGCGACATGGCTTGGCTGGACATGCATAACAACGCGATCGACGTGATCATTGGGCCGATCGAGACCTATGAGGATGAATTGTTCGGTCATAAGGCCTCCCACGCCTGCTACCTGGCCGTTAAGGATCAGGAATGGTCAGTGCGCCTGGCGCGGTTCGCGACCATGTTGCCGGAGCTTCAACGAAGCCTACCTGTGGATGACCAGTACAAGGCCGAATCCCCGGGCAGTGACAGCCAACTCGGTGCCTATGATGTGATCTACTATGCGGGTGATTGCAACGCCGGTGGCAAGACCATCGCCGTCAACCTGCCGAACGACGAGGAGATCCAGCTCAAGAAGGGAACACGGCGCTTGCAATTCAAGAACGCCATGCGCGCCAAGTTCGACCGGATCCTCGTGCCGATCGCAGATGTCCTCGTCTCACCGGACCAGCGCAAGTTCATCGATTTCAATTCCTTCTTTTCGGAGGTGATGTTCCATGAAGTGGCCCATGGTCTGGGGATCAAGAACACCATCAAGGGCAAGGGAACTGTGCGCGAAGCCCTGTTGGAGCAACATGGTGCGTTGGAGGAAGGGAAGGCCGATATCCTCGGTCTCTTCATGCTTGAAGTGTTGCGGGACAAGGGTGTGGTCACCGAAGGCAGTGCCATGAACGACTATGTCACCTTCATGGCCGGTATTTTCCGCTCGGTGCGATTCGGCGCCAGCAGCGCCCACGGTCGTGCGAACATGATGCGCTTCAACTTCTTTCTGGAGCGCGGGGCCTTCGTACGGAACTCGGACGGCACGTACAGCGTTGTGGAAGCGAAGATGCGAGCGACCATTGACGAGCTCAGTGGCATCATCCTTCGCCTGCAAGGCGATGGGGTCATCGAAGAGGTCCGCACACTGATGGAGGAGAAGGGCACCGTCAGCAACGTGCTTCAGAAGGACCTGGACCGCTTGAAGGCCGCCTCCATTCCGGTGGATGTGGTGTTCGAGCAAGGCCTGAAGACTTTGGGCCTCGTTCCTTGACCCCTTCGGCACGGTCCATGTGGCCAGTACCACGATGAGCTTGAACAACGAAGTGGAGGATGACAGTGGACCGGGTGGGTTCGCGCACGGCCTGTTGATCTACCTCGTGGGGTTGCTGGTCGCTGTGCCCTTGTTCCTGATCCTCTACCCTTACGTTCCTGAGCTGATCATACCCATGGGCCAAGGTTACCGGGTGGACCACATCCTCACCTTCGTGCTGGTGCTGGTGGCCATGGTCGTTCTGGTCCGGAAGTTCCAGTTGCTGGTGTACGCTCTGCTGGTGCTTGGCTTGGCGGGTATCACCATCACCAGCATGGCCGGCGGTTATGGGTTCAAGGCACTGTACCATGACTACGCGTTGTTCCTGCACACAGTGCGTGAAAGCACCCGTCCACTCCCCATTGCGCGTACACTGCGACCGTTCGCTGATGGGGACCTGTTACTGGCCAAGGTGGACCATTCGGATCCCCAGCTCCGCACCTTCGCCGTGCTGGCCGCCACTTCCAATTTCAGCGAACTGGCCCAGCGACAATCCGATCCGACGTTGATCCAGTGCTTCTCCATCTTCAAGGAGATCAACTCACACTGGCGCTACGTCAATGATGTGAAAGGTGGAGAGTACTTTGCCAAGGCGAGCGAGAGCGCGCAGCTTCTTGCAGGCGATTGCGACGACCACGCCGTGCTGATGGTGGCTTGCATCAAAGCCATCGGCGGGCAGGCACGGCTTGTGCGTACCACCGGCCACATCTACCCGGAACTGCTCGTCGGCAATGCCAAGGACATGGAACGTGTGGCCTGGTTGATACGCACCCAGCTCTTCAAGGAACAGGCGGCGCATGCCAACCTCTTCTACCATACCGACGAGAAAGGCCAACGCTGGATCAACATGGACTACACCCGCGACCATCCGGGCGGGGAAGTGATGGAAGAGGACATCGTGGGCACCTTGGACGTGTGACCTTTCACGGGCGGAACGCGCTGGGTACATTTGAAGCGAAGCGAACACGGGTGAAGAAGCTGGTCCATCCTTCCGAACTGGCCAAGGCCAGTCACATGCGGCCGGGCGATCCGCGTATTCCGCTCCTTGCTGAAGTGAGCGGGTTGAACCGCTTGGAGCGCTTCTACAACGAACTGGAGCACAAGCCCGGAACAGACTTCATCCAGGCGCTCTTCGCCCACCTGGACCTTCATCTCGAAGTGGACGCTGAGGACCTTGCGCAAGTGCCCAAGGACGGTGGTTTGGTCTTCGTGGCCAATCACCCCTACGGCGCCATCGATGGGCTGGCCTTGATGCACGTGATGGACCGCGTGCGTGGCGATGTGAAGGTGATGGCCAACTTCATGCTGCAGCAACTAGAGCCATTGAAGGACCGCTTCATCGGTGTGAACCCCTTCGAGCAGGTCACCACGCGCAGCAGCTTCCAAGGCATGCGACAGGCGTTGGAGCATGTGGCCCACGGAGGTGCCTTGGGGATCTTCCCGGCGGGGGAGGTCAGCAGTTACCGCACTGACCTCAAGGCCATCGCCGATCCCCGGTGGAAGGCGCCGGTGATCAAGCTCATCAAGCATGCCGGTGTGTCAGTGGTGCCGGTCTGGTTCGATGGGGCCAATAGCCTCATTTTCCAGATGTTGGGCATGATCCATCCCAACCTCCGCACCCTTCAGCTACCGCACGAGATGTTGCGCATGCGCGGTCGAAGTGTTCGCATGCGCATCGGCAAACCCATCGCGGCGAAGGACATCGCCGCTTTCGGTTCCGTGGAACAGTTGGGTCGCTACCTTCGGGCGAAGACGTACGCGTTGGGAAGCGGTGTGCACGTGAAACGCGAGCAGTTCCGACCGCTCCGGTTTCCCCGAAAGCCCAAACGGGTGGTGGATCCGGTGGAAGCAGGGGCCATCCAACGGGAGCTTGCCACACTTGACGATCTGAAGCTCAGCAGTCAGGCTGAGTTCGACCTGTACCTCGCACCCAGTGAGCGGATCCCGCTTATCCTTCGGGAGATCGGTCGGGAGCGGGAGATCAGCTTCCGGGCGGTAGGCGAAGGCACCAACAAACGGATCGACCTCGACGAGTTCGACCTGTACTACGATCACCTGTTCCTCTGGGACCGGGAGAAGCAGCAACTGGCCGGTGCCTATCGGATCGGTGATGGTACCCGCATCATGGAGCGTTACGGGAAGCGTGGGTTCTACACGCAGACCCTGTTCCGCATGGACCGCCCCATGGAGCGCATACTGGCGCAGAGCTTCGAACTTGGGAGAAGCTTCGTATCTCCGGATTACCAGAAGCACAGGCTTCCATTGTTCCTGCTCTGGCGGGGTCTGCTCATCCACTTGCTGAATCATCCTGACCACCGCTACCTGATCGGTCCGGTGAGCATCAGCAGCAACTACAGTCGCTTCTCACGTGGACTGATCATCGAGTTCGTCAAACAGCACCACTACGACGATGACCTGGCCCGCCACGTTCACCCTCGGAACCGTTTCGACATCAAACAGGACCAGGGGGATAGCGAAGCCCTTATCGCTGCGAGCGGAGAGGACCTGAAGAAGTTGGACCGTTTGATAGCGGACATCGAGCCCAAGGAATCCAGCGTGCCTGTGTTGTTGAAGAAGTACCTGCTGCTCAATGCGCGCATCATCGGGTTCAATAGCGACCCGCGTTTCAATGATGCTCTGGATGGATTGATGCTCTTGGACCTCACCAAGCTTCCAGCGAAGACCGTGGAGGACCTCAAGCGGGGTATGAACGAGGCCATCGCTTCGCCTGCTCCCGGCTCCGGACCCTTGGTATAGCCCGTTCACTACCGCGGTGGACAACCCGCTGGGAATGAGCCATCTTTGCGCATTCGGTCCGGTCGACGGCCCTGCATGAACACATGAGGATCTTTGCTTCTGGCCTGAAACAGGTCACCTTGCTCGCTTGCGTGATGGTTGAACTGCTGGCCTGTGCCCAATCTCCTTCACGCAAAGGCGCCGTGCAGCTTTCCGCCACGGTCCAAGCCACGCCGCCATCCATTACGGTCACCTGGGAGCCCTATTCAGGAGCTACCGCCTACGCGGTCTATCGCCGGATCCAAGGGGCCACGAGCTGGGGCAGTGCTCTTGCGAATCTGACCGGGAGTGCTACACAATACGTTGATAATGGCGTGTTGGCCGAGGTGGTCTATGAGTACAAGGTGACGCGCACGGCTTCGGGGACAGGTTATGGCTACGTGCTTTCGAGCATCACCCGACCACCGGTTGAGCAACGCGGGACCATTGTGTTGTTGGTGGATGCCACCATCGCACAGCAACTCGCTCCTGAAGTGGTGCAGTTGGAGGTCGACCTGCTTGGCGATGGCTGGTGGGTGGAACGCGAGGAGGTGATACCAGGTACGACGCCCCAAGCAGTACATGCACTTGTGCAGGCGCATTACACGGCGGCACCTGGGCAGGTGAAGGCCGTTTATGTTCTCGGCCATGTGGCAGTGCCCTACTCCGGCAACACCAACCCCGATGGGCATACCGAGCATCGTGGCGCCTGGGCCTGTGACGGCTACTACGGTGAAATGAACGGTACATGGACCGATGCGACCGTTAACAATGCGAACGGTGTCCACCTTTGGAACCACAATGTGCCGGGTGATGGCAAGTTCGATCAGAGCGACTTCCCTTCTCCGTTGGAACTTCAAGTGGGTCGGGTGGATCTGAGCGAACTTCCTGCGTTCCCGCAAAGTGAAGTGCAGTTGCTTCAATCCTATTTGAGCAAGGCACACCAGTGGAAGATCAAGGCTTTGGTGGTGCCGGCCACATCCATCGTGTTCGATGACCTGCAATGGGTGAACAACCCGCTCGCATCCAGCGGGTACATGAGCCTCACGACGAGCACGGGCCCGACATCGCTCACCGATCAGCCTCCCAGTTCGGGTCCCTTCATCAATACGTTCACGACCACCGACAACTTGTGGACCTACCATTCCGGTACGGGGCTTCAAGGGGTCGGGACCAACGGTCAGGTCACCTTCATCGGCACCAATAACGGGATCACCACACCCGGCTTGGCGGCCGCTCCAGCTGGTGGGGTCTTCAACATGTCCTTCGGCAGTTACTATGGCGATTGGGACAACGAGGACAACTGCCTGCGTGCGATGTTGGCCAGTGGCAAGGCTCTTACCCATGTGTGGTCCGGAATTCCGAACTGGTTCTTCCACCCGATGGCGATGGGTGAGCCGATCGGCTACTGCGCTTGGCGCTCCATGAACAACACCAATCAGGATCTCAGCTTGCAGAACGGCGGTTGGCAGGGACAGAGCATGAGCCGTGGCCACATGGCCCTGATGGGTGATCCTTCCCTGAGGCAGCAATATCTCGCGCCGCCAACGGATCTCATCGTCACGAACAGCACATGGTACGCCACCTTCAACTGGACCGCCTCACCTGAACCGGTGGATGGCTACCTCATCTATCGCATCGACACGGTCGCAGGTCAGTTCGTGCGCGTTACGCCGACGCCAGTGATCGGTACGTCCTTCACCTCCGCGGTCCAGTTCATTCCAGGAGACCGATACATGGTACGTGCCATCAAGCTGGTGATCTCGAACACGGGCAGCTACCAGGATCTCTCATTGGGTGCCATGGCCACTGCGCAGGGTGCTCCCGTGGCTGACTGCTTCGGAGTTCCCAGTGGTCCCGCTCTGCCCGGCACCTCGTGCAATGACGGTAGCGTTGATACTTACAACGATGTGTTCAACAGCACCTGCACCTGCATTGGGGCGCCGGTGGGGCTGAATGAGTTGAGTGCGGCCGAAG
>JADZGG010000344.1 GCA_020854015.1 Flavobacteriales bacterium | reverse complement strand
TGGTGTTGGGCGGTTTCACCACGTTCATGTAACCCCAGATGGTGCTGCGGCACAGGTCCATGCACTGCAGGAACACTATGCCGCGCTCGGTGTCGTCCTGTAGCCCGTAGGCGTCAGGCCGCAGGTCCAGTTTGCTCATGTTGAAGGGCTGGTTCTTGTTACCCACGGCCACGAAGAGCATGTCGTAATAGTTCCGCACCAGCTCGTATCGCTCCGCCGGGTGGCTGCGCAGGCTGTCCAGGAGCTTCGCGTCACCAGTGCGGTCCTCCTTGCGCATGTCGAGGTCCAGCTGGCGTACGGTGTGGATCTGCCGCAAGGTCGTCTCTTCAGGCAACTTCATCCACGCATCGTCGAGCAGGGCGTTCTTTGGCGTGATCGCCTGTACGATGAAGTCGCGCGTGCGGCCCAGTTCCGCCGGGACATCGTTCTTCAGTCGCGCCACCATCTCCTTAGTGGGCTCATTGCGGAACATGTTGTCCTTGTAGGTGCGGGCCAGCAGCACGAGGCCATCGTCGGACTGTGCGCATAGTCGCATGGCAATTACAAGGGCCGGGAGAAACAGGGTGATGCGCATGCTGGTAATGGATGTGGGAAGATAGAGCGGCAGTAGTGAATGTTCCTTGAGCCTTGTGGAACTAAGTGCTTGCCCCCTCAATCCAACACATCAACGCAGATCGCCTCGGTGCTGTCCAGCCGCGCATAGATCGTACGCCACTGCTTCCCTTCGGTGATGGTCCATTGAAAGCGCAGGATGGTGTCGCCCAGTAGCTCGGGGGCGAAGCGGTCCGGTGGTTCGGCTTCCACGAGCACAGCAGAGATCGCACTTCGCTCCAGGGTGTATGGTCCCTGTTGAAGGATGCGTTTCAGTTCCGCGGGGCAGGTGTGCATGCGCAGACGGATCGCAGTGTCCAATTTCGGCACCACCTGGTCCTGGTGTTCCGTGATCACCACACAGTCCCCAACGGAACCACCGAAGAGCGCGGCATAGATCTCCGGGCCGCTGCGTGGCTCGAAGGCCAGCGCGAGCTTGGTGCGTGAGCGATGGATGATCTCCCGAACAGCCCGGAAACCGCAATAGCCGCCGATAAGGAACACGAGCACGGCAGCCACCACGAAGCCGACCTTCCGCTGGCGGATGGCGATGATCAGCAAGCCGGCACAGGCCAGCGCGCAGACCACCGCCAGCGCGGACCAGAACAGGATCGTCACCATCTCACCAACGATGCAACGGAAAGTTCCGGGAATGCGCTCAATGCTGCAAAACCAAACGCTGTGAAGCGATCCCTTCGGCGGTCCGCAGCGTGAGCTGGTAGACGCCTGTTGAGAAGGCCTCAAGGTCCATGCGGTGGTTGGGGACGGTCACGCGTTCGCTATGTACGATGCGACCCAGCGCGTCGGTGACGAGGAGCGTTCCGGGGCTGTTCATCCCCGAGATCGTCACAACTCCATTGCTCGGGTTCGGTGATACGGCAAGGCGAGCTTCCATTGCGTCGGTAGTCCCGGTGCTGAGCCCCTTCAAGCGTACGAGCCACACATCGATCAAGCCTGCATTGCTTGTCAGATCGCCATCGACCGAATTGCTGGCGCCAGCGAGGATGATGCCGCCATCGGCGGTCTCTTCCAAGCAGTTGGCCTGTTCGGTATTGGTGCCGCCGTAGGACTTCTGCCACAGCAATCCGCCATCACTGTCCAGCTTCACGAGCCAGTAATCGTTCACGCCTTGAAAACCGGTCACGTCGCCATCATTCGAACCGGTGGTACAGGCGAGTAGTATGCCGCCGTCCACGGATTCCACCGCAGAGAGCGCCTCCTCAGTGTTGGTGCCACCCAACGAGATCTGCCAGATCTGCCCACCCAGGGAATCGAGCTTCACCACCCAGGCATCGCCCGTACCGTGGTTGCCGACCACATCCCCGTTGTCGGAATAGGCGCTACCGGCCACGATGAAACCGCCATCAGCCGTTGTGGCCAGTGCGTTCGCGCCGTCGCCCACCGTGCCGCCCAGGGAGGTTTGCCAGAGGGGAGCGCCGTTGGCATCAACGCGCACCACCCACATGTCGTTGTTGCCGTGGTTGCCGGTCACATCGCCGTCGTTCGAATCGCTGTAACCGGCCACAATGAAGCCATCATTGCCCGCAGGTTGAACGGCACGGGCGAATTCGCTGCCAGTTCCCCCAAGGGTCCGCTGCCACAGCAAGGTGCCCGCATCATCGAGCTTGAACAGCCAATAGTCGATGCCGCCTTGCAGACCGGAGACATCCCCGTCATCCGATGTGGTGAAGCCAGCGACCACGAATCCGCCATCCGCTGTGGCCACCACCGAGCGACCCTCATCGAATCCGGTTCCACCGTAGGGCCTGGCCCACAACACGTTTCCGAGGCTATCAAGCCGGATCACGAACACATCAGCGCTGCCATGGTTACCGGAGATGTCACCATCGTCGGAGAAGGTATAGCCCACATGGATCGACCCGCCGTCGGCACAGCGCTGCGAATCGCGGACCTCATCATCACCCGTGCCGCCGATCGCCCGTTTCCAAAGAAGGGCACCGCCAGCATCTGTACTTCCCACCCATGCGTCCAAGCCACCGTGGTTGCCGCTCACATCACCGTCGTTGGAGTCCGTATGTCCGCCGAAAACGAAACCGCCATCCGTGGTCTCGCGCACAGCAACTGCCCCCTCGTTGCCACTTCCGCCATAAGAGCGCTGCCAATCAGTATCCGGAGCGACCTGCGCGGCCACCAGTGTGGCCATGGAGCCAAGAATCGCGATCAGGGTGTAGCGTGGTGTCATGGGTGTTCGTTGAGTGTATACAAGGATACGGCTTGGAGGGCTGGGTCCGACACGGCATTGCGGCTTACACATAGCTCAACCACCAGTATGCGTGGTGCTGCTTGTAGGCATTGAACCAACGGCACAGGGGGTAGAGGGCAAGCACCAGACCGATCCAGATCCCATAGACCACCGTCAGGGAATAGCCTTCACCGATGATGAGGTAGCGGAACGGAATGCCGAAGACATCAGGCGTTGGATCGCTGAGCGAATGACCTTGGGCCACGAACAGCAACATGCCCAGCAGATGGAGCAAGTAGAAGTGCAGTACGTAATAGAAGAAGGGTACGCGACCGAACACCCTGATGGCTTGCGTGAGCCTATCGTTCAGCGGTTCCGCGATCGCCAGGAAGAGCAACGCAGGTCCGATGGTCATGCACATGTAGAGCAGGGAAGGCGGGTACTTCTGGACATCGAGAAAGGACATGATGGTGCGTGAAAGATCCGTGTGTGAGACCCGTGGATCCGGGTCGCCATACACGTTCAATGTGCGCAAGAGGAGGAAGAGAAGGACCAATCCAGCACCACCCGCTAGTAATGTGCGCTTCCGTTGAGCACCGTTGAAGTCGGGTGCGTAGAGCTTGCCAGCGCAATAGCCCAGCATCATCAACCCCAGCCAGGGCAGAATGGGGTATACGATCGCGAGCTGGTGTCCGGCGCCGATCGGGTGGAACGCAAAGTTGCCGTTGCGCAACAGGTCCCAGGTGAAGCCTTGGTGGGTGGACGGAACACTGTCCAGGATGTTGTGGCCGAGCACGATCACCAATCCCAACGCCAAGATCATCTTGAAGGGCAGGCGGATCACGGCGGCCATGCCGACCATGCCGAAGCCGATGGCCGCGATCACACCCATGATCAGCACAGGAAAGCTCCAGCTGAAGGTCCACGCGAACGTGATCAGTACGAACTCCACCACAAGCAGCCAAAGCCCGCGCTTCAAGAGGAAGGCGCTGAGCTCCGCAGTGGGTTTGCGCAGGTGTTGCAGGAAGATCGAGATGCCGGCTAGGAAAACGAACACGGGTGCGCAGAAGTGCGTGATCCAACGCGTGAAGTAGAGGATGGGCGTGGTGGTGGCGCCGTCCAAGGGGTCGTGAAGGAACGCATCAAAGTGGAAGAAGTCGCGCGTGTGATCCAGCGCCATGATCACCATCACCAGCCCGCGCAGCAGGTCCAGGGAATAGATGCGGTTGCGAATGGTCGTGTTCATGTGACTGGAGAGAAGGTGCTTAAAGATGGCATATCGCGTTGAAGTGGAGCCTCGGATCTGTGACCTACCTTGTCCGCCCGTCGTCGAACTTTCCGCGGCGCAACAACGAACACCATCGCCCATGGCTGATCAGCAGGACCTCGACGCACATTACACTACCATGGACAAGATCTTCCGCCTGAGCTTGGGCGAGAAGGGCGGATACAGTGGTGCTCGTTTCGATGGCGACTTCTCCCTCACGCTCGAACAGGCGCAGGAGAAGAAGCACAAGTTCATCATGGACAACTGCAACATCAAGCCGGGCAACAAGGTGCTCGACATCGGTTGCGGTTGGGGCGCTTTCATCGACTACCTGGACAAGCAGGGCGTGAAGACGACAGGTGTAGTGCTGGCAAAAGGTCAGGCGGATGCGTGCCGGGCCAACGGACTGAACGTACACCACATGGACTCCAAGAAGATCACCCCGGAGACCTTTGGGAAGTTCGACGTCGTGTGCGCCATGGGCAGCCCGGAGCACCTCTGTTCGGTTGAAGAGTACCGCGCGGGCAAGCAGGACGAGATCTACCGCACCTATTTCAAGCAGGTGAGCGATCTGCTGCCGGTGGGTGGCCGGTTCTATTGCCAGACCATGGTGTTCGGCCCCAACATGGTGAAGTTCGAGGACATCAAGTTCGGACAGACCAACGTGTGGAAGACGCGCAAGAGCTACTCCGGTGAGGAACTGATGGACCTGGTGTGCGACGTGTTCCCCGGCTCATGGCTTCCCTACGGCAAAGAGGGCATGATCGAACCCGCTAAGGAACACTTCAAGTTGGTACATGTGGACAGCGGTCGCCTTGACTACATTGAAACGATCGATCGTTGGACCAAGGCCTTCAACAAGTTCAACCTTGAGAAGTACGGCCTGTACGCCACTTTGCTTCCGAAGCTCTTCAGCAGTGACTTCCGCAAGTGGGTGCGTCGCTACCAGATCGCTCCGAACCTGCAGGTGTTCGAACGCGAGATCTTCGAACATTATCGCATGGTGTTCGAGAAGGTGAAGGACTAGGAACCGAGCGGTCGATCCACTAAGGGGAAGTGCTCAAGGCTCCGCGGCCAGTTCGTTCGGTGCGCCTGGTGTTTGCGGCGATAGACGTGTCCAGTTGG
>JADZGG010000343.1 GCA_020854015.1 Flavobacteriales bacterium | reverse complement strand
GTAGGCATCGGTGACCTCCGCCGAGTAATTCCCGGTGAGCGGTGCGATGATCGACGCGCTGTCCGCACCGCTCAGAAGCTGACCATCCGCGTACCACTGCCACGCGTCACCACCGGCGATCCAGAGCGAATCGTTGAGCACTTGAACAGCGTATCCGGGATCGGTGGCCTCTTCGATGAACACCGTATCGATGATCACCTGGCCCAAGCTGTCCATCACTTCCACGAAGTAGGGACCGACGCACAGGCCCTGCTGATCGGACGTTGTGGAACCGGTGCTCCACTGGAAGCTGAACGGTGCACGGCCGTTCACGTAGGTGGTGATCGAACCCTCACAGGCACCGGGGCAGGTGGGCGTCACCACCAGGCTCACCTCGAAGGTGGTGTCGATGCCGGAGACCATCATCGCATCGCCGTTCGCCACATCGTCGATGGTGCTGCTGCCATAGGTGACCAGCCCCCAGTAGTAGCCGCCGAAATACAACTGGTGCGGCG
Organism: Flavobacteriales bacterium; assembly: GCA_020854015.1. Lineage (GTDB taxonomy): Bacteria > Bacteroidota > Bacteroidia > Flavobacteriales_F > PHOS-HE28 > PHOS-HE28. The sequence continues at coordinate 7,199 of JADZGG010000343.1, read as the reverse complement.
CCACGGACCGCCGGTGGATGCTCAAGGGCACATCGCGCTGAAAGCCACCGGCCCGCTGCGCCCAAACCACATCGCCATCGCCATCCATCTTCAGGATCACGATGTCCTCGCCACCGGCGCTGGTGATCGAGGTGCCGAAGAAGTCCACCGTGTTCAGGATCTGAACAGCTACGTACACATTGCCTCGTCCATCGGCAGCCGCCCTCCAGCTCAGATCGCGTTGAGCGGAACCGGTGCTCTTGCCCCATTGGTAGTTCCCATCGGCATCGAACTTCAGGATCATGAAGTCATCGTTGCTGCTCACGGAGGTGAGGGTGTCGTCCGGCAGGAACAGGCTTCCCCACAGCCTGCCGACCATGAATACGTTGCCCAGGGTGTCGGCCGTGATGCCCATGCCCTCGTGGTCGCCGGAGGCGTAGCTGTTCGCCCAAAGCGCATTGCCATCCAGGTCACAGGCGAGTACGTAGGCCTTACCGGTGTTCGATGTGGTCGAGATCGGCAGCCCGTCGAATTCACCGATGGCGAACCCGAACTGCCCGGTGATGAACAACCGATCACCAGCCACCGAAATGCCCCGGCTCGACTTCGCCTGCCCCAGCCCCGTGCTGATCTTGGCCCAATTCAACACGCCCGTGCTGTCGTAGCTAGCCACAAAGACCTGTCGCTGGTTGTTGCTCGCGAGCTGCAGCGGATCGAAACGCACGGTGAAGCCCCCGACGAAACCCGTGATGAACACATCTCCTTCACCTGAGACGGCGATGCCGCGCGCCTCATCGTTGGAACTGCTGCCCGCACGGCGCGCCCAGAGACAGGTGCCATCCACATCATAGCGGGCCACGAAGATGTCATCGCCGACATAGGAGGCCAGGGTGATGCCGTTACCGAAATCCGCGGTGCCATTGTAGCTGCCGGTGATGTAGATGCGGTCCTGCGCATCGATCGCGATGTCGTAGGCCAGGGCATCGTCGAAGGTGACCAGCACGCTGCGCACCCAAAGGCAGGTGCCGGCGGCATCGTACTTCGCCAATACGCCGGCCGTGTTGCTGCCAGTAGTGATGGTGCCGCACCCGAACTGGGATGTTCCGCGCACGCTGCCCGCCCAATAGACATTGCCCTGGCTGTCGGTCGCGATGCCATAACACTGATCGACGTTGCTGCCGTCGCCGGCGCTGACGGCCCAGTTCCATCGTTGGCCGTGAACGGAAGCGGTGATCAGGACGAAAAGAAGGGTAAGGATGCGCATGGCGCAAAGCTATTCGGCGAGCGAATGCTCACTTCTTACCGTACCGAGGAGAAAGCCGCCTACCGCGTAATTTGCCGGGCATGCGGCGCGCGGCTCTCCTGTTCGGTTTGGTCATCGGCCGGAACTTGACGCTCGTTGCGCAACAAGAACCTCTGTTCGACCATCTCACCATGGCGGATGGGCTGCCAGGCAATGAGGTGCTCAGCCTTTTCGAGGATCGGCACGGATACATATGGGCCGGGACGACCACCGGCCTCGCTCGGCTGGAGGGAACCCGGATACGCTCCTTCCACCACGACCGGAACGATAGCAGCAGCATTGCACACGACCAGGTGAACTGGCTGGCCGAGGACACGCGCGGCAGGTTATGGCTGGCCACCATGGCCGGGCTCTCGCATTACGACCCCATACATGGCGGCTTCACATCCTATCGTGTGCCGGCTTCCGGCAATGCCGCCCACCAGGCCAACCGCATGTTGCAGTTGCACTGCGTGGGTGACACCTTGATCTGGGTGGTGAGCGAAGAAGGGTTGTTCCGCTTCGATCCGCGCACAGGCCTCTTCTCACCCATGGAAGGCCATGACGTCGGAGAGGGACCGCCTGGGAGTGTGCGGGTGCAAGCCGCACTGCACTGGGACCCTGCTCGGAACGGACTGTGGGCCGGCTCCACGAAAGGTCTGGCGTTCTGGAATGCAGCCACCGACCATTGGATGGATCACCGCAATGCCGGGAAAGGAGCACCGTGGTTCAACGACCGGTTCCAGACCAAGGTGATGCTCCAGGGTACCGACTCGCTCTGGTGTTTTGACGAACGGGCGCGTGCCCTCTTGGCCTACGATCTTTCCACTGGCACGAGAACGGTTCTCGATTCCTTGGAAGGCGTTCCGAACGCATTCACCCTAAAATGGCAACAGATGGATGGCGACGGCCGCCACTGGGTCTCCCTATGGACCCATCGCCTGCTGTATCGTGACGCCGGATCCCCATGGAAAGAGGTCAGACCTTCTCTGACCGTTCCTGCCGCGTTGCGCTCAGGAAAGGTCTCCGCCAGCCTTCGAACGCGTTCGGACGAACGCTGGTTCGCAACGGTCGCAGGCATCGCGGTGCTGCGTCCGGCCAATGATGCACTACAGGTCAGAGCGCTGCCCGGCAATGAACGTGAACTCTTGGAACTGTTCATCTGGAACAGCGACACATTGCTGATCGGCACCGCAGGAAATGGCGTCATTCGGCTGGAACTACCAAGCGGACAGGTGCACAACGCCCGTTTCGAGCTTCCACCGATGCCGAACACGGATAAGTACTGGGGCAACATCATCAACGACCTTTCGAAGCGTAATTCACGATCCGCCTGGATCGGTACCGCTCATGGTCCTGCGGTCCTGGATGTACACACCATGCAGTTGATATATGCCACCGAGTTCGAGAACGGACCTGACCCGGTCGGCCATACCAACGCCACTTTCGTACGGACCGATCCGGAAGGTCGAACATGGATTGGTACTTGGGGCAGAGGGCTCTATCTGTACGACCCCGCACTTGAACGCACAGAACGCACGGACACTTCTGGGGGGCCCTTCGGTCGCTTGCCGAGCCGCATGATGTTGGATCTGCTGCGGGATCGCGAAGGCAGAAGCTGGTTGGGCCTGAACGATGGCGGAGGGCTGGCCTGTCTGGAGAACGATCGCTTTCGCACGATCACCGATAAGGACGGGGGGAACATGGGGGGCGTGGTGCGTTGCCTGGCCGAGGCGCCGAACGGGGAGCTTTGGCTTGGACCACATGAGGAGGGCATCGTGGTCTACGATCCAGTAAAAGGAAGCGCCCGCTACATCAATCGGAAGCACGGCCTGCCCGGAGTGCGTATCAGTCGCATCCATTTCGACACCTCCGGCACCATTTGGGTCTGCACTTCTCAAGGGATCGCACGCAAATCCCCAAATGCCAAGGGCTTCACGCCATTGATCCTGCCCGATGGCCTCGACATGCAGGACGTCACCGGCGCTCTGGCAGAACTGCCCAACGGACGCATCGTCTTTGGAGTGGGCAAGTACCTGGTGTTCCACGACCCTAGGCGTGAACGGACAACCGTTTCAGCACCGCGTGCGATCCTGACATCCGTTCGTGTCAACGATCGGATCTATCATGACAGCATACCTGCGGAAGCCCTGCGTTTGACAGCCGCGCGGAAAGCCATCACCCTCGAGCTCGGTGTCGTTGGAGCTGCACTGCGTGCCGCTGTACAATTCAGGTATCGCCTGGTGGGCAAGAACGCCGGTTGGTCGCTTATCGGGAATGCACAGCGCATCGACCTCTTCGACCTCCCTACCGGCGACCATCGCATTGAGGTGCAGGCCAGCTCGAATGGCGTGGATTGGAGCGCCGATCCCGCCTTCATCGACGTCGCGGTGCTCCCACCCTTCTATGCCACTTGGTGGTTCAGGTCGCTGGTCCTGCTCATGACCGCTGCACTGCTCTTCCTGGCATTCCGCTTCTATCTGCACGAGCGCCTAAGGGAACAACGCGATAGCTTCCAACGCGAGCAGGCCATCCTTCAGGAACGTGTCCGCATTGCGGGGGACATGCACGATGACCTTGGTGCGGGCCTCAGCGCTTTGAAGCTCCGCAGTGAAATGGCGCTCCGCGTGGAGAAGGACCCGGTGAAGCGCGAACAGCTGGGATCACTGGCCAGCACCGCAGGCGAGCTGATCGGCAGCATGCGCCAGATCATCTGGACCATGAACGCGGATCAGACGAGCTTGGAGGACCTGGTGGTGTACACGACCAACTATGCCCGGACCTATTGCGAACAGAACGGACTTGCCATACAAGTGGATGCGGGCGGCCCATGGCCGGAGGCCCGTCTGAGCAGTGAACAACGCCGCAACATCTTCCTTGTCGTCAAAGAGGCATTGCACAACATTGTGAAGCATGCCCATGCCACGACCGTTGATCTGCACATGAACTGGACGGACGCGGTCCATGTTGAACTTGGTGATAACGGTGTGGGATTACCACAGGGAACGGAGGATGCGGTAGGCAACGGCCTTCGCAACATGCGCAAACGGATCACTTCCCTAGGCGGGACCCTTCGCATGGACGGAGAAGTTGGCACACGTATCCACTTCATGGTGCCCATCGAGCGACCCTAACGAAGGTTCTATTGCCGGAACTGGGACCTAACATCACATTCGCAGCATGAGCACTTCCGTACCGATCAAGGTGAGCATCGTCGAAGATGATAGCACCATCCGCGAAACGTTGCGGTCGCTATTCCTTTTCGAAGATGGCATGGAAGCGTTCACTGTGCACAGCACGGCCGAAGATGCACTGATGCGACTGGGAGAGACTTGCCCGGATGTCGTGATCATGGACATCAACCTTCCGGGCGCCAGCGGGATCGATTGTGTGCGGCAGATGAGCCAGCGATGCAATGGCACGCAATACTTGATGTACACGGTCCATGACGATGACCATCGGGTGTTCGAGGCATTGAAGGCCGGTGCGAACGGCTACATACTAAAAAGCAGCACCCCGGACCAGATCCTGGACGCCGTTCGTGAACTGAGCAGCGGCGGCAGTCCCATGAGCGCGCATGTCGCACGCCGCGTGGTGGCCCACTTGCGCCCCAGCGGCGCTTCAAGTAACATGGCCGAGAGCGGCTTGAGCGATCGCGAGCAGCAAGTGCTGGCCTTGCTCGCAGACGGCCTACTATACAAGGAGATCGGCGACCGACTTGGTATCACGGTCGGCACCATCAAGCAGCACATCCACCGCATGTACGATAAGCTGCATGTGCAGAACAGGACCGAAGCGGTGAACCGGTATTTCGGCCGGTAAGGGCCGAGCGGGGCGTCGCTTGGTCAACCAATGTTCATCAAGCACAGTAACTAAGGTTGACCCCCTTGACACGCAAAGGGATCAAGGGATCCGGGAATTTGGTCGCACGAACGCATCAATCGTCCGAGCGAAATGAACCGCAAACCCATCCTCCTGCTCTTATTCCTGCTCTGCTCTTCCATGTTGGTGGCGCAGCAGGCCTGGCAGCCCGGCGAAGTCCTCTTCCTATTGAACGAGGAGAACAAGCTCGAGGAAGTGCAACAAGATGTTTCGCGCCAGCTGCCTCTTGGCACCAGGTTGAAAGGCATTGTGCCGCTGGGGCGAAATGCGCGCTACCACAAGTTGGAGGTGCAGGGAACGGGCTTCGAAGACAGGAACATTGAAAAGCTCGTTGCGCGTATTCCCGGAGTGGTCGCCACTTCCCTCAACTACCGGATCCTGTATCGCGCGGTGCCGAACGACACGGACTACGGCGACCAATGGTCCATGGACGACATCAACGTGGAACCTGTGTGGGACTTCACCACGGGCGGGACCATGGCCAACGGAAAGCGCATCGCTGTGGCGATCAGCGATGAGGCCATCGAGACCACCCATCCTGACCTGCAGAATAACATCTGGCCGGGATCCCCGCACCAGGGCAGCGGTGCGTTCCACGGAACGGCGGTGGCCAGTGTGGTGGGTGCGGTAGGCAACAATGCACAAGGCATCGCAGGTGTGAACTGGGACGTGGACATCGTTTCCAGTGCTGCTGCTTTCGATCTGTCGGATGTGATCGAAGTGTTCGAGGATGCGCTTACCCTGCGGCAACAGTTCAACAACTCGAACGGCGTGAACGGCGCCCTGGTGGTGAGTGTCACGGCATCGTGGGGTACGCCCGGTGTTCTGGCGTGTGACGGATTCAGCTATCCGCTCTTTCACGACATGGCCTCAGCGGGCATACTCGTGATCACTTCCGGACCGAATGAACCGACCGACCTGGACGCGGCGCCGGAGTATCCTTCGAGTTGCGCGTTGGCCGAGCACCTGGTCGTGGGTTCCATTGGGCCTCTGGGTCAAATCCCCTACGCTTTCGGCAACAATTCGGTCCACCTGCTCGCACCCGGGCTGGACGTTCCGGTGGCCGATGAGTTCAATAACTACCAACTGGCCGATGGCAACTCCTTCGCCATTCCGCATGTGGCGGGCGCTATCGCCTTGCTCTACTCCGTGCCCTGTCCCGGGTTCGCAGCACTGGTGATGGACGACCCGCAGGCCGCGCGCGACCTGGTGAAAAATGCGATCCTGAACAACACCGCATCCGTGCCGGGTGGCAACGCGCTCACCATCACGGGAGGAAAATTGAACGTGTTCGCGGCGTACCAAGCGCTGATGGCGCAGTGCCCTACGTGCGATACCGTTACGGTGAACCTGACCACAGCTGCAGGTGCAGCAGCCGTTTTCACCTTGGAGAACGGTTCAGGTGAATTGGTTGTGCAAGGCACTGGTAGCTCCATATCCTTCTGCGCGCAGGACGGCTGCCTCAATGCGGTCGTGCTCGATGGCGCTTCGCAACCGCTCACCGGAACCTTCACCGCGGAACTGCTGGGCAACACGTTCGCCTCCGGCACGATCGTAGATGGGGAATTGGACTTCGTGATCGGCACGGTGATCAACGGATGTACCGACCCGGGCGCCAACAATTTCAACCCGCTGGCCAACTGCGACGACGGTAGCTGTTGCCAGGCGAACGTGGTGACCATCACCCTGTTCGCGCAGGACCAGGTGGCCAATGGCATTGCGCTGCTCCTGGTGGAAGCGGCCGGCGATACGCTCTACTCCGGGCCCGTCACCATCGCCTATGATGCGCAAGCGGACGCGAGCTACGGCAAGGTGACAGTATGCGCACCGGCTGGTTGCCTTTCCGTGTTGGCCCAGCAGAATGATGTCGTTCTGTTCGAGGCCGGTCTCGCCGAGATACCTGGTGGGCCGTTCACAGAGTACTATTTCCTGATCGGCGAGGCCACTACGGTGCCCGTTGGCGTGTCGGCTGTGGAACAGTGCGACGGCATCGACAACAACTGCAACGGGTTGGTGGATGAGGACTTCCAGTGGTTCCCGGATGCGGACAACGACG
>JADZGG010000342.1 GCA_020854015.1 Flavobacteriales bacterium | reverse complement strand
CGGCAGCAACTCGCAACTCCGCGCCATCAGCGAAGTGTACGCACAGGCCGACGCCAAGGAGAAGTTCGTGAAGGACTTCGCAAAGGCCTGGGTGAAGGTGATGGAGCTGGACCGCTTCGATGTGAAGAAGTGAGCTTCACGAACATTCAATTGAAAAGCCCCTGGATCGCTCCGGGGGCTTTTTTGTGGAACCCACAACTTTGCAATTCCATGCTCGGCCTCCAACTCCCCACCGATCCCCGCTGGGCGGAACTGATCCGCCAGGACCTTCCTGAATTGCTCACCGACCATGCCTGGTGTGAGCAGAAGGCCGCGAGCAACGCCATCAGCATGATCGTGCGCTATCCGGAGCTCAGCGAGCTGGTCACCGCGCTCACACAGATCGCACAGGAGGAATTGGAGCACTTCGGCCAGGTGGTGGAGCGGATCCATGCCCGCGGCTGGGCACTGGGGCCGGAGCGCAAGGACAACTACGTGAATGAACTGATGCAGTTCGTGCGCAAGGACGGTGGCCGCGAGGAGCGACTGGTTGACCGCCTGCTTTTCAGCGCCATGATAGAGGCCCGCAGTTGCGAGCGTTTCAAGATGCTCACCGAACAGAGCGACGATGCCGAGCTGCGCGACTTCTACCGCGACCTGATGGTGAGCGAGGCGGGCCACTACACCACCTTTATCGGCTTCGCCCGCACCTACGGCGGTCGCGTGGATGTGGACGCCCGCTGGAAACAGTTCTTGGCCTACGAGGCGGAGGTGATCGCGAGGTACGGCAAGGCGCCGACCATTCATGGATGAGCGGTTCTCAGGGCAGGCAGGTCGGCGTACTGTGTGAAGGCGCTCGTCACCGACCTTTGCATCATGTCCAACGAGATCACGGCCGAGGTCATCAGTATCGGCGACGAACTGCTGATCGGCCAGACCATCAACACCAACGCGGGCTGGATGGGGGAGAAGCTCGGCCTGATCGGCATCCGCCCCAAGCTGGTGCGCACCATCGGCGATGACCGCCAGGAGATCCTGGAGGCCTTGTCCACCGCCACGTGCAACGTGGTGCTGATCACGGGCGGACTTGGTCCTACCAAGGATGACATCACCAAACACACGCTCTGCGCGTTCTTCAAAACCAAGTTGGTCCGGCATCCGGAGATCGAGGCGCGGATAGCTGCCTTCTTCGAGAGCATCGGGCGTGAAGCTCTGGAGGTGAACCGGGCACAAGCCGATCTGCCTGAAGCTTGTACGGTGATCACCAACGATCGCGGCACGGCCAGCGGGATGTGGTTCGAACGGGATGGCAAGGTCTACGTGAGCATGCCCGGTGTGCCTTACGAAATGAAGGCCATGATGGAGAAGGAAGTGCTTCCGCGCTTACAGGATCGCTTCCGACCACCCGCGATCGTGCATCGCACCATCCTGACCACGGGCCTTGGCGAGAGTCACCTGGCGCAGCGGATCGAGGCTTGGGAGGACAGCCTGGGACCGGAGCACATCAAGTTGGCCTATCTCCCCAGTCCGGGTACAGTGAAGCTTCGCTTGAGCACCTACGCAGGCCATGACCCCGATGAAGTGAGAGGCCGTGTGGATCGCAAGGCCGCGGAGCTGCGATCATTGATCCCCGATCTCATTTTTGGGGAGGGCGATGAGAAGCTGGAGCGTGTGGTTGGCAGGCTGCTGAAGGCGCGCGACCAGACCTTGAGCCTGGCGGAAAGTTGCACGGGCGGCTATGTAAGCCACCTCATCACGTCGATCCCAGGGAGTTCGGCCTATTTCACCGGTGGCGTGGTCAGCTATGCCAATGCGGTCAAGATGGAGGAGCTGGGCATTCCGGCAGGTATGCTGGAGCTGAACGGGGCGGTTAGCCAGCCGGTGGTGGAGAAGATGGCCATGGGCGTGCGTGAGGCGTTGAAGACCGACTGGAGCATCGCATTGAGCGGCGTGGCAGGTCCGGACGGTGGCACCGACGAAAAGCCGGTGGGCACGGTGTGGATGGCCGTTGCGGGTCCCGATGGGGTGCGCTCGGTCAAGGGCTTTTTCCCTGGGACCCGGGACCTGGTGATCCAACGGAGCGCCCTTGCGGCTTTGAACCTGCTCCGGAAGGAGCTGGAAGCCTTGGTGGAGGTCAAGGTCTGATGGGCTCATCCCCGGCCCTCACCCCTGACGATCAAAGAATTGCGTTGCATTTTCCGAGCGAAGGGGATTTGCATACATTTGCGCCCCCGTAACTACGCATTGCTATGAGCAAGGTCTGCCAGATAACAGGCAAGCACGTCATCACTGGTAACAGTGTGAGCCATTCGAACCACAAGACCAAGCGCACGTTCGCACCGAACTTGCAGGACCGCCGCTACTACATCCCTGAGGAGAAGAAGTGGGTAAGCCTTCGTGTGAGCACTTCCGGCATGCGTACGATCAGCAAGATCGGCATCCAGGAGGCTCTGAAACGTGCCAAGGCGAAGGGTTTCCTTTCCGCTTGATCATTACGAACCCGAACACACAGCCTGACCAATGGCCAAGAAAGGGAATCGCGTCCAGGTGATCCTGGAATGCACCGAGCACAAGACCTCGGGCCAACCCGGCACCAGCCGCTACATCACCACCAAGAACCGTAAGAACACGACGGAACGGATGGAGTTGAAGAAGTACAACCCCATCCTGCGTCGCATCACGGTCCACAAAGAGATCAAGTAAGCCATGGCTAAGAAGGTAGTTGCTACACTGAAGAAGGCGGACGCGAAAGTGTTCACCAAGGTGATCCGCATGGTGAAGAACCCCAAGACCGGTGGTTACCAGTTCCAAGAGCAGGTAATGGCCGCCGAAGAGGTGGACAAGTTCCTGGCCAAGAAAGGCTGAACGCCATCAACCGTACTGAAAAGGCCTTCGCTGCGGCGGAGGCCTTTTCCTGCATAAAGCCCCCTCATGGCATTCTTCGGACTCTTCGGTAAGGACAAGTCGCCCGCCCAGGCCAAGGCCGAGCAAGATTCCCTGGACAAGGGGCTCGAGCGCTCGCGTGCAGGTCTGTTCGCGCGGCTCACCCGTGCGGTGGCCGGTAAGAGCCGTGTGGATGATGAGGTGCTCGATGCCTTGGAGGAAACGCTGGTTACCGGTGATGTAGGGGTGGAAACGACCCTGAAGATCATCGGTCGCATCCAAGAGCGGATCGCACGGGACAAGTACGTGGGCACGGATGAATTGAACGGCATCCTTCGGGAAGAAGTGGTGGCCCTGATGAAGGACGCGGATGGCGGGGCGGACCCTTATCGGATGACCGGCGCGAAACCGCACGTCATCATGGTCGTAGGCGTGAACGGTGTGGGGAAGACCACGACCATCGGCAAGCTTGCCAACGCTTACAAGGAGGCCGGGAACAGCGTGATGCTGGGAGCGGCGGACACCTTCCGGGCTGCGGCCGTGGATCAATTGCGGATCTGGAGCGAGCGTGTGGGTGTACCTCTCGTCAGCCAGGGCATGGGTGCGGACCCTGCAGCCGTGGCCTACGACAGCGTTGAAAGCGCCAAAGCAAAGGGGGTGGACGTGGTCATCATCGACACAGCGGGAAGATTGCACACCAAGATCAATCTGATGCACGAGCTCACCAAGGTGCGCAACGTGATGCAGAAGGTGATCCCTGACGCCCCGCATGAGGTCCTGTTGGTGCTGGATGCCAGCACAGGTCAGAACGCGATCGAACAGGCCAAGCACTTCACCCAAGCGACCCAGGTCACGGCATTGGTGCTCACCAAGATCGATGGTACGGCCAAAGGGGGGGTCGCCATCGGCATCAGCGATCAGTTCCAGGTACCCATCAAGTACCTTGGCGTTGGAGAAGGTATCAACGACCTTCAGGTGTTCGATCGCAAGTCCTTCGTGGACGCGCTGTTCCGTTCCGCTTAGGTCAGGCGACCAGTTCGCGGTGGCGCTCCTTCGTGAGCCAGCTTTCGCTCAAACGCAAACCGATCAGGAGCATGTCGTCGGTTTGGTCCGTGGCCCCCTTCCAATCCTGAAGAGCCTGAAGCAGTCGTTCTGAGCGGTCCGCTAGCGATCTTCCTGCGGTCATCCGGATCGCAGCTTCCAATCGCCGCTGCGTGAATTTGTGGCGCTGATGGGTGTCGAACTGGTCGACCACACCATCGCTGAACAGGAACAAGGTGGGGTCTTTCGACAGATCAAGATCGTGCTCTGGAACGGCGTAGTCCCTGCTCAGTTGAGTGGGGAGCGCGCGTGCACCACGGATGGTCCGGACTTCGGCTTCTTCGGCAATGATCAAGGAGCAACCGAGGCCTGCGAAGGTCACCGTTCCTCGGTCATGATCAAAGCAGAGCACAGCCATTTCCGCACTGTCCTTGTTACCACTGTAGTGCCGGTCAAGGTGGTCGTCAAGTCGTTGTTGGGTCAGATCGATCACATCGGCTGCGGAGCGGGCCATCCGGCCAAAGACCACTTCGTTCAGCACACCGTGACACAGCATGGTCAGCATGGCCCCAGGAATGCCATGCCCTGTGCAATCGAGAAGCACGAGATAGCTGGTGGAGCCGTTCGAACCGGACCAGTACATATCTCCGCCCACCGTATCCTTGGAGCGAAGCAGCACCGTATGGTCCTTCAACAGTTCATGGTGTCGGCATAGGTCTGGCAGGATGGTCCGCTGGATCCGTGAGGCGTAGGCCATGCTCTGGGCGATCTCAGTGCTTCGGTCCTGAAGGCGCTCGTTGAGCTCGGTGAGTTCCTGGCGCACCTCATGCAACCGCTTTCTGGAGCGGCCCTGTACACGTACGAAATACATGGCAAGGCCGAACAGGATGATGGTTACGGAGGTTACGTTGAAGGCCAGGAATCCAATGGCGAGCGCGCCGGTGGTGACGGTCCGATCAAGGAACGGTTCGAAGACCGGATCGATCAATGTCCACGCTAGTACGAGCGCTACCTCCAATGTGATCCAGGCCAGGCCGATCGTGCGCCGTTGGAAGGTCAGTGCGCCGGCCAGTGCGACGAAGGACCAGAACATGACCATGCCACTTGCCGCGATCCCTCCCAGAGCCGATTGGAACAGGAATGGCAGCAACAACCCCATGAGCACCTGGGCATTCATGCAAGCATCCTGAAGGCGCGTGATCCGGAACAAAGCCAGGTTGACAAGCGTGACCAGGAGGAAACCATAGGGAAGGAGGGACGCCATGTGGGCTCCCCGTACCGAACAGATCACACCCCACGTGGCTGCGCCCATCCCAAGGCCAAGGCACAGGTATTGGAAGAGCCTGGCGCGGATCGCTTGATTCTGGTGTTTCAGATCGGATCGAAGGTTCGGCATGTGTTCAGCTGAGTTCACTTTGCTTGCTGAGCCTTGCCAGTTCAGCCTCCGCCTCATCTTCATGCAGATGAACGATCTGAATGGGGATGTCCAACAGTGTGCTGAAGTTCTCAGCGGCCTCTGACATGAAATCGTCGTCGTCCTCCACCACCCATTGGATGGTGAAGGTGTGTCCTGCCGCTTTCATGCCTTCACGGATCTTCTGCACCACGAGGTACACGGCCTTCATGGAGGACGTGCTGAAATAGGGAAGCCTGAAGCGGAACACGGAACCATCGGGCAAGGTGCCCAGTTCCCGGTCCAGCCATTCGATCACGGGTGCGAAGAAGGCGGCCGGGTTCTCCGGGATGGACTGGCCGGAGAAAAGGAAGGTGCCCGTGCTCGGATCGAGGATGACGGCCGGCGTGGACTTGGTGCGGGGAATGAGGAGCTTGTTCATGGATAGGGTCAGATGAGTTGGGTTTCCACCTGGCTGCGGCAAAGCCATTCGTTCTCGGAAAGGGGG
>JADZGG010000341.1 GCA_020854015.1 Flavobacteriales bacterium | reverse complement strand
TGGTGTTGGGTGTGGGCAATCCGCCAGCGGCCATGTAGGCATCGCCGATGGTCTTGATCTTCTCGATGCCGTGCTTGGCCATGATGCGATCGAAGGCGCTGAAGCACTCGTGGATGTCGCGCACCAGTTCCTTGGGGCTCAGCTGCTCGCTCATGGCCGTGAAGCCCTTGAAGTCGGTGAAGAGCACCGTGACCTCGTTGATCAACTTGGCCTCCGCTTCGCCTTTGGACTTCAACTCTTCGGCGACCTCTTCGGGCAGGATGTTCAGCAGCAGTTCTTCGCTTCGCTGATGTTCCTTCCGGATGCGGTTGCGCTGGAGGAAGACCACCACCCCGAAGACCAGCAGGCCGAGACCGGCGAACAGGAAGATGTTGCGCCGCGTGCGCTCGCGACCCACCTGCGCGCTGTGTTCCACCGCGATGCGCGCGGCCTCCTGCGCGCTCGCCAGGCTGTCGGCCGCCAGTTCGACCCTGAACTCGCGAAGCAGCACTTCGCTGCGCGCATCCATGTTGCGCATACTGTCCGCGGCAGCGGTCATCTCCACCAACATGGCGAACGCATCCTTGTATCGCGCCTTCCCTTCGTACAGATCGCGCAGCTCGCGGGCCGCGGAAACGATGGTCCCCAGATAGCCGTTGGTGCGTGCGAGGGACAGGGAGGTACGCAGGTCCTCCTCGGCGTCATCCAGCGCACCGCTCTTGCGGCGAAGTTCGCCACGCCGCAGCAGGGCACCGCTCAACTGCCGGTCGTTGCCGATCGCCCGTGCGCGCGCCACACACTCGTCCACCACGGCGGCTGCCAGCTCCGGCCTGTTCATCTCGGTGTACACTCTTCGGAGGGTACCCAATGAAGCAAAGAACAATTGGTGGTTCTGTTCCCGGTCCGCGTGATCACGCGACCAGGTGAGATGCTGTATCGCTTCGCTGTACCGCCCTTGCGCCTCCCGCAACTGGCCCATGCACAAATGGTCATGCGCATAGGAGGCGCTGTCCGTTCCGAGCAGACCTTGCTCCAGATAGAACTGCGCACTGTCCAGGGCACCCAGGTCCGTGAAGAGCACACCGATGTGGCTCATCAGGGAAGTCGGACTCAAGGAGGTCGCATCCTTCGCATTGTTGCGCACCACCTCCAGGGCTTTCCTGTACGCCACGATCGCGCGGACCTCATCGCCGGCGTTCTCGTGCAACCAGCCGATGTTGTTGTGCATCATCGCGATCCACTCCAGATCGCCACGTGCTGTATTCAGCGCCAAGGCCCGCTCGAAGGTGCGCAGTGCCAGCACGTAGTTCTGGCGCTGCATCTGGTGCAAGGCGTACATGTTCAGGTATTCGGACCGATGCTCCTCGGCGCACCTTGCCACAGCCGGTATGTCGGACCTCAGCAGCTCGTCCACCAAGGCCCCGTAGCGCTCCAGATAGGGTATGCCACGCGGGTCCTCATAGAGCAGGTTGTTCACTTTGCACAGTCGGGACAGCTCCACGGTGTCCTTACGCGTGGTGTCCAGCACCGCGATCAAGCTGTCCAGCTGTTGGTGCTGCGCGGGGAGCCCGCACGCGAACAGCGCCAGCACGAGCAGTGTGACGGCGCGGCGCGCGTTCAGGTGTGCCATCGGTCGTCGCTGTTCTTCGCCCGCCCCACAGCTTCCAAGGTCTCCAACAACTTCGTCATCTCCTCCAACCGCTTCTCGGTGCGCTTGTCCTCGAAGTGTGCGGCGATGTCCTCCACGGTGGCGGGTGCGTGCAGGGTGGCGAACCCTTCGGATCGGACCACCACAGGCGCAAACCGCTCAGCAGGCCCCGAACAGGAGATCGCGTTGGCGCGTTGGGCTGCGCCGCTCACCTGCCACTCGCAGAGGAAGGCGGCGGTGCGTGCGGCGTGGTCGGTGTCGGAGGACATGGGTGGGAATGTAGTGCTCCGGTGTCAATGGTGGCGGTTGGCAGGCCGGCAAAGGCGGAGATGTTCGCGGATCGCTTCTTCTCCTCCCCCGCGTCCGCGAAGCGGAACAACGAGGGGGCGGAGGGGGAGCCAGCTTGCGATCCGCCCTTCTGACCGGATCCGTCTTCGGACCACCCCCAGCCCCTCCTTCTCAGGAGGGGAGTCCGATCATTCTTCAGGTGAAAATTGGCAAAGGCGGAGACGCACCTGATACCCCTCCTGCCAAGGAGTGGTCAGGGGTGGTGGCGTGCGATGCAATAGACGAGTTCCGAAGCCGTGCGCCAGCGGCCCAGGAGTTCGCTTCGTCGGACGATCGGTCACGGATGTGCCATCTGGTCCGCCTCGCGATGACGGCAAGTTTCTATTCCGTCATGGCGAGGAGGGCACAAGCGATCCCACAAAACCCGGCCCGACGTGGCCATCTCTTAGGCCGCTGGCGCGCCGAAATGAAACGCCGTGTTGCCACCCGTGCGCCAGCGGCCCAAGAGTTCGCTTCAGGCTTGTTGTGTGCACAAGCCTTCGCGATGACGACATCTTTATTCCGTCATGGTGAGGAGGGGTCAGGGGTGGTGGCACGAATGAATGGTCGGCCACCGATGTCTTGCGGTCACTTCGCCCGCATCCGGTTCCCCTTCGCCTCGTGCGTGAGCTCTGCAAGCCCGAGGGCTTCCATCAACGGCGGCAGGTAAACACCGAAGCGGCCGCGCAATCCCTTCTTCAGGCCGTACCAACCTTTCACCGGGTTCTTCTCGCTGCGGCCCCAAGCTTCCACGGTTCCTTCCTTGGCGGGCTTCTGCTCATCCGCACCGCCGAGGTCCATCCAGTCGCCGTGCTTCTTCAGCATCGCGTGCAGGTCGTTGATGCACCGGATGTCGTAGAGCAGCACGGTCTTGCCGACAGTGCAGACCAGCACTTCCCTGCCCTCCTTCTCCTCGATGTGCATCGTGTATTCGGAAGTGCCCGGCGGGGTCTTCAGGTTCCAAGGCTTGTCTTTCGTGCGCTTCTCCATGGTTGGTGATCGGTTGGTGTCGGAGCCCTTCCGGGTGATCAACGGTGCTGCTTCGGACCGGAGATCATGAGGCTGCGGTTCGTTGTCAATATACCATCGACGACCTCATCGCTTCACCAGACGTCCGGTGGTCAGCACCTCTTCCGCAACGTGAATGCGGTACACGTACAGCCCCTTGGCGAGGTCGCTCACATCCACGGTGGTGTTGCCGTTCGTGATGGTCCGGCAACGCACCGTTCTCCCCATGGCATCGAGCAGGCAGAAGGTGGCATTGCGATCGCACTGCACCGTGACCTGATCGATCGCCGGATCGGGGAACACGCGGTAAGCGAACGCGGACGTCGGCCCGGGATGCACTGCGGTGGCGATGGAGCAACCGGGAGAAACGAACCGCGACAGCAGGCGCAGGTAAGCCGCCTGGGTGTAGATGCCCGCTTCGGTGATGGTCCAGGAGTTCTGTGGCCAGCCTGCGTTCCAGTCCTTGTAGGATTTGAGGATGGGCTGGCCCAAGGGCGGCGATACATCCGCCGTATTGCACAGCGCGTTCAGTCCGGCACAGTTGGTGGGGCAGCAACCATCGAGCGCATAGGTGGGGTTCACGCCACCGGGCACGTAACCGGGCGCAGGTCCGTAGGTCGAGACACCGGCGCGGTCCCACAAGGCGCTGCCGTCGGTGAACCAGGCATGGTAGAACTCGTTGATGGAGTTCTCCGCACCGTGCGCGCCCATGTTGCTGAGGAAACAGAAGCCCGTGGGGTTGACGCCGTGGAAGTAGTTCACGAAACCCTGCGCTGCCTCGACATAGGATTGCATGTTGCCAGGGTCGAGCGCGTAGCGCACCATGCTGCCATGCATGTTGCCCTTGTGGCCCTTGGTGGTGTTGCTGCCCCACACGTGGTCCTGGTCGGAAAGGTGCGCGCGGTAGGCATCGGTGTGGTTCAGGTAGGCGGGCAGGTTGTCGCTGTTGGTGCTCTGCATCGAAGCCGTGTAGGCATTGCGGATGGCATTGGCCACGCTCGGAGTGGCGTTGCCCAGCGCGGCGTAATACAACAAGGCTTCCTGCTCGGCCGACTCGAAGGGATAGGCGAAGCCCCAGAGCACCAGGTGCACCTGCTGGTAGTTGGCATCGACGTAGCTGCGGTAGGTCGCGTCACCTGTAGCGCCATAGAGGTAGGCCGCTGCAGACACTTTGCGCGCGAACACCTGATCGCCATTGATCTGTTGTTCCCCCGCCCCTACCGTACCGGTGTTGTAGAACTCCACGTTCGGGTGCGCGACGGCCCAGTTCCACGCGTTCACAGCAGCGATGCGCAAGGTGTTCGCGTATGCCACCTGACCGGCGTTGCCATACTGCACCGAGGCCAATGCGAACAGGCCCGCTGCGGTGACGGTGGCGGCCGTGGTGGCCGGACCGTAGATCCGCTGTGCAGCATCCGCGGAAGGCGGGCTCGCAGAGGCGAAGTTGGCAACGCCCACAATGCTCAGCACGGATCCGTCGCTGTTCTGCATCCGCAACAGCCAATCCAATTCGTGCTTCACCTCGTCCAGCAGGTCCGGTGCTCCGTTGCCCGACTCCGGCAGACCGAGGTCGTCGGTCCACACCAGCGGATGTTCGGCATACGCGTGCAGCAGGTCGGTGAGCGGCTCGAAGGTGAAATTGACGTACTTGTTGTAGTCGCCCGCATCGTGCCAGCCGCCCGAGAGGTTCTTGCTTGTGGACGCGGACAGGTCGTTGTAGAGGCGGCAGTCGAGGTCCTGCAAGGCACCGACATGGCAGCTGCCGTCGGCCCAACCGGCCTCGGCGAAGGGCACGGCCTTCGGTGCTCCGCAACGCTGGTAGAAGAACATGCGCGCCGCTTGGTGCAGCACGTCCACATACACGCAGGGATCAATGGTGAAGGGGTGCGAGGCCGCGTTGGTGGTGGGGTCGAACACGTAGTATGAGCCGGGCTGATCGAAGCCGGTGAAATCGAACCACCACACCTGATCACCGCTCTGTGCATGCGTGGCGCCCCCGTTCC
>JADZGG010000340.1 GCA_020854015.1 Flavobacteriales bacterium | reverse complement strand
GGCAATGTTCGGGGCCAAGCCGAACACGGCGACGAACAGAGCAGCGATCAGGTGGTTCACGTAAGCACGACGGTACTGCGGCGCTGCGGGTTGTATCGGAGCGTCCGTCTGAAAGTCCAGTGAATGCTACAGCCACTTGTGGAGTCGTTGATCCATTGGCCGACGGCCTGGTTCTGTAACCGCATGCGTACCAAGCCCTCGTTCTGGTGGGTGTGCTAAGGTAGCGGGCGGTGGCTTTTCGGATGGACAGCAATGGACACGGATGGGCGCCGTTTGCGTCGGTGTCCATCCAAGTCCATCACAGGTACGATCGATCCGCTCGCAGCACGGGAAGATGCACGTCCGACCATGCGTGCTCAGCCGCTCACCCGATCACCAACCGCTGCACCACGCTGCCCGCAGGCCCGGTGGCGCGGAGCAGGTGAACGCCAGGGGGCAGTCCGCCCAGGTCCAACGTGACCGTGCGCTGACCATTCACGGGAAAGACCCGCAGGGTCCGGCCTTGGGCATCGCACACTGCGATGGTGCCCGTGAACGAATCGGGAAAGGTGACGAGCGCTTGGTCCACCACCGGATTCGGGGCCAGCGATGGTGCCGGGGCCGCCAGTGCATCGGTCACGCCGGTCGACTGGTTGTTGTTGAACACGCTCACGTTGTCGAAGTAGGCCGTGCAGTTGGTGGACCCATCCAACATGGTGAGCACCACACCGAAGACATGGTTCGGAGACGGTTGTGCCCCACAGAAGTTGGAGATGCCTCCGGATTGCCACGGATCGCAACAGGTGCCGACGCTCATGCAGAACTGGTGGTCCGGGGTAAGCGGATCCAGCCAGCCCAGGTAGGCGCGGGCCTGGCTGCCGTTGTTCGTCGGATCATCCACGCGCACCGCGCTGAACAGCTCGTAGTCGGCGTTGGGGTCGAAGGTGATCGGGTGGAACAGGTAGGCGAGGTAGGGGCTGGCCAGCGGGGGCGTGTTCAGGTCCTGGCTGCCGATGCCGATGCTGTAGGGGCTCAAGTAACCACTGCCGATGATGAACGGAGCCTGGCTGGTGGAGATCCAAAGAGGATCGGGCACACCACTGTCGAAGTTGTCGCTGAACACGATGGTCTGCGCCATCGCGGACGGCGCAACAAGGCAAGCAACGAGGGTGGCGAGGTTGACGTTCATGGTCGCAGATGGTTCAATGGGAAGAGGTGAGATCGGTCGGTGGGCTGCCTGTTCACCGTGCCACGCGCACCACGGCGGGCACACCGCTGCGCCACAACCGCACGAGGTGCAATGGGCCGACCAGGCCGTCGAGCGGAAGCTGGGCCTCGGTGGCGCCCACCTTCTGGTGCCGCAGCACCCGGCCGCAGAGGTCGATCACCTCCAGCCGGTCGATCGGGCGCATGGAGCGCAAGGTGATGCTGCTTTCGGTGCGCAGCACCAATAGGTCGCTGGCTTCCTCCGCCGGCGCGAAGGTGGAGAGGTTGCCGATGGTCACCTCATCCAACAGCGCATAGCCTCCAAGCGGTACACCGGTGCCGATGCCGATCCGCACGCTGTCGTTGTTGAGCCCCGCATAGAACGGGTAGGTGATGGACACCCATTGCACATTGCCCATATCGAGCGGTGGGAACGGGTTGTTGGTGGAAGGGATCACTTCATCGGGAGGCGGGATAAGGTCGGCCGTTCCGTAGCGGTACACATACGCGGGTCCGCCCACGCCGTCGCGCTGCACCCACACGGGAGGTGGCAGCATCAAACTGCCGCCGATGATGGCGCATTGGAATCCGATCTCGATCATCCCGTCGTTGGTCAGGTCCAGCCAGGGAGACCAAAGCGTCGTCTCCTCGTAGCTCGAACATGCAGCGCAATCCATGATGAGGCCGCCTGTACCCGCGTAACCGACGGCACTGCCCCAGTTCCAACCCGCGTTCGACAGGGACACGATCGACCAATCGCTTGGAACGCCGGCGTTCAGGTCGGTGCTCACGGGCGGTGGCACTGGCGGTTGTGCAGCCAGCGTGGACGTGGTGCAAGCCAAGATCAAGGTTACGCGGCTCATCATATTGGAGGGGGTGATCGGGAAACGTAGATGATCGTATCACACGGAAATGTGAGCGTGGATCAATATGCAGTGCAAGGTGCGGACACGTTCTGATCTCTGTGGGCGCTGTAAGATCGCTTTTTACGGCACCTGCTCCGCCCGCACGTTGGTGGGTATGCTTCCACCGATGGTGAGCAGGATGAGGTCGCGGTCGTTGGCTGCTCCGGTGTACTTCACCACACCGTCGAGGTTCAGGTCCTCCTGCCGGTATTGACCGGTCAGCGTGTTGGTGGGCAACGCGCCGCCGATGGCCGTGAGGATGAGGTCGCGGTCGTTGCCGGTGCCCGTGTACTTGGCGCTGTGGTCGAAGGTGACATCGCCGCACCAGAGCACCATGCGGCTGCCTTCGGTCCGTCGCGCGTCGGTGCCGAAGGTGGCCTGGCCTGCATTGCGGAAGTCAACGGAGGTGGTGGTGGTCGTAAGCGCGATCGGTGCCGCTGACATCACCCCCAAGTGGTTGCGGTGCCGCACCGCCACGTAGTACGAGGCCGGTGGTGCCGGAACGGTGAGCGGGGCCATGCCGTTCAGGTCCACCACATCGCCATCGCGTTGCAATAGGGCCCTGCGGCTGGCGACCACCTGCGTGCTGTTCGCGCTGTTGCGCAGTTCCACCACCACCCAATCCACAATGGCGTTGTTGCCGGTAACGCTGAGCAGGGCAGGGGCGGCCGTGCCCGTTGCGCCGCCAGTGGTGTAGGTGTAGCCGAGCGCGGTGTAGGGTTCGGTAGAGGGCAACAGGCCGCTGGCGCGCAGGTTGTCGTTCATGAGCTGTGTGGCGCTCACGTACGGTCCGTCCAGGAACATGCGGATCGTGAGCGCGACGGAAGGTGCCGCGGGTGTGAACGCGGCCACTTTGGTCACCGGGTAGTTGCTCACCGCATTGAAGGAGCCCCCGGCGATCAAGTGGGTGGTGGTGCCGGCCATGGAGAAGACCTGCCCATTGATGCCCGACCAAGCGAGGGCGCTGGCGGTGGTGGGGTCCACGATGGTCATGTTCGAGAAGTCGTTGAAGTCGCCGCCCATGGCGATGTTGCCATTGAACGGTACCATGCTGTGGACCATCTGGCTGATGGCCGGGTTCCAGCTGGCGAGCGTGCCGTTGGTGCCCACGGCCGCGGCGAAATTCCTGGCCTGACCATAGATCGCCGTGAGATCACCGCCCAGGTAGAGCGTGGAGCCGAGGCGGGCCATGGTGTACACACCCGTGCCTCCGGTGGCGGAGGGTGACCAGGAGAGGAGGTTGCCGAACTGATCGTCCACTTGTGCGGTCCGGTCACGCGGTTCATTGTTCATGGTGGTGAAGGCTCCGCCGAGGTATACGCTGCCGTTGTGCACCACCATGGTGCGGATCAGGTCGTTGGGTTGCGGGGCCCAGTTGGTGAGGGTGCTGGTGGCGAGGTCGAAGCAGGCGGCACCCGTGCGGCCAACGCCATCCACGGAGTTGAATTGGCCGGTGAAGAAGAGCCTGCCCGCGCTGACCGCGAAGGCCTTCACATACCCACTGCTGATCTGCGGTGCCCAGCTTGCGGCTAGGCCGGAAGTGCGGTCCACCACGGAGAGATAGGGCCGCGTTTGACCACCGCATTGCACCTGCTGGCCACCCACGAACACGTTGTTGCCGCTCACGGCCAGGGCGATCACCTGCCCATCCGCCCCGGGGTTCCAGGGCAGCACATCGCCTGTGTTCATGTCGATCGCCGCAAGGCGCTGCCGGGCTACCGAACTGAAAGGCGGGTCGGGGTCGTTCAGCTGGGAGAAATCTCCGCCGAGGTAAGCCACGTTGTTCACACTATCGATGGCTACGGCCAGTACTACGCCGTTGGGGCGCCACCATTCGGTGCGTAGCTGCAAGCCTTGAGCGGCGCAGGGCACCAGGCCAAGGGCGAGCAAGGAAGCGCCGAGGACGGTGGTGAGGCTGTGCATCGGTATGGGAGGTGTGTGCCGTTAAGCCGGATGCGGGCGCCGATGGCTGCTTGATGCGAGCTTGGACCTGACCGCGCGTGCACCCGTTGAGCCGTGTCAGGGATCCTTGATC
>JADZGG010000339.1 GCA_020854015.1 Flavobacteriales bacterium | reverse complement strand
GAGTTCGATCACGACCCCGTCGATCCCGCATGCCAGGAGAAGCTTGACTTCGCCAGGTCCTTTGCCTTCAAGGATTTCAGGTTGATCACGGACCCCATGGTGTATGAGTTCAGCAACATCGACGCCACGGACATTCACAACACCATCGGCATGGAGCGGGATTTCTTCACCCTGTTCGATTTCAGTGCCAAGTGGGACCTGGTGCCCACCATGCTTTGCCAGGACCACGAACAGGTGGTGAAAGGCTTCATGGGGCAGACCACGGCCTTCCGTAAAAACTTGGTGAAACCTGATGTTCTGATCATGGGTGAGAACAAGGCTCAAGGCACTGTGAAGTACATTCATGGTGAGTTCGGCTTGGGTCAATGGACCTACTTCGGGGGGCACGACCCGGAGGATTACCAGCACATGGTCGGCGATCCGCCTACGGACCTTAGCCTCTTCCCGAACTCATCGGGCTATCGGCTCATCCTGAACAACATCCTTTTCCCTGCAGCGCGGAAGAAGAAGCAGAAGACCTGAGCGCTATCAGGCCTTTACCGGGGTGTTGAGCGCTGGCCAGCGCTTATCGAGACCAAACCGACGCGCAAGCCGGACGGTGGCGAAGGCCGCGTAGACCAGGTAGAACGGCTCCAACGTGATGGTGCGGAACCTGTTCTGCACGTAGAACACCACACTGAACGCGACCATGGACAACAACAGGCCCAGGATCCAGCTGTGCAGGTGGAACCGCTCTCGCAAGGCCATGAACACACCCGCATAGGCCAGCAGGTAGATCGGGAGGGAGATCGCCAGCATTGCCAGCCAGTTCAATGCCGTGTAGTGGTGTGGGTTCACCCCTGGAAGCAGGAAATAGAACAGGTCATACGCGGAAAGCTGCGCCAGCTCGCTCGGGTGCTTGCGGCACCAATCGATGCCGGCCTGCAGCATCACATCTTGGCGTTGTTTGTGCGGCAAGGTGGCCAACGTGTCCGCCAGTTCATCCATGATCCGGTACTGCATGTTGAAGATTCGCCGGTGCTCTGCGGATCCCAGCGGCGGCGGGTCAACGATGAAGCGGTACACGTCGTCGTTATGGCCCACCAGGAAGAAGCCGCCCTGACCCGTGCTGCTGATCACGTACATGTCGTGCTTCTTCAGATTGTACAGGCCGTAGGGCAGCGTGAACACGAAGCAGGTCGCTACGAACGCGCCGATGTGGACCGCACGGCGAGCGGGTGTCGCCTTCATGTTCATCCACCAGTAAATGGGGATGAAGGGGGCGAAAAGCAGAATGTGCGACTTGATGAGGAAGGTGATCGCGAACAGTGAGGCTGCGATCAGCGTGCGGCGGAGGTCGTCGGCTCGCACGGCCTTCAACAAGGCATGCAGTGCGAAGATCAACGCGATCTGGAACGGCATGTCCTGGGCCCTGGTGCCGACCCAGAGCAGGGTCAATGGGAATACTGCATAGAGTCCGGTGGCCACCGTTGCGACGCGATGATCGAAGAACAGCAGCGCAATGCGGCGCAGGTAGACACCTGTAAGCGCACAGAGGAGCAGCTGCACGGCACCAAGTGCGAGCGTCCAGTATCCTCCGAAAAGCAGCTTGAACAACGCCTGCGCATAAGGGTAGAAGGGGGCTGTGATAAAGTACTGCGTCTCCAGATCGAAGTCGCCGTTCAGGATCCCGGTGCTTTGCTTGTCGTATCTGACATTGTCGCGGTCGAGGTCCAGGCCCATGTTGGAGCTCACCACAAGGAACAGCCCGCGAATGGCCAAGAACAGCAGGAATATCAGGAGTTCGGTGCGGCGTTCCGAGGGGGCGGTGTTGGTGCGGTCCATCATCGCCGAAGATAGACGGGCCCATCGATCAGCACCAAGGCGGCATCCATCCGTTATGTTTGCTCCCTCAAGTGCAACGTATGGACCTTTCGAAGATCATCTCTGTGACCGGCAAGTCCGGCCTGTATCGCATCGTGGCCCAAGGCCGTCAGGCGATCATCGCTGAATCCCTTGAAGATGGGAAACGCATTCCCGTGCATCCGCACTTGAAGGTGAGCTCGCTGGACGAGATCAGCATGTTCACCACGGGTGATGATGTGCCTTTGCGCGATGTGCTGCAGAAATTGCACGAAGTGGAGAAAGGTGTGGCCTCATTGGATCCCAAGGGACCCGAGGAAGGCCTCTGGAAGAAACTGGCCGAAGCCCTGCCCACCCACGACCGGTCACGCATCTATGTGAGCGATGTACGCAAGCTCTTCACCTGGTATGCACAGCTCTTGAAGTCCGGTGTGTTCGAAGTGAAGGCGGCTGAGACGGAGAAGGAGGAGGAGAAAGGCGCCAAGGGCGAGAAGAAGGCCGCCAAGGTGACCAAGGCCAAGGCTGACACAGCGGCGAAGAAGGCCAACGCTCCGAAAGCCGGCGCTGGCACGAAAGCCAAAACGGCCGGCACCACCATGCGCAAGAGCAGCCAGCGCGGTAGCTGATCCGTTCTTTCGCGGGCCCTTTTCAAGTGCTTGTGCCGCGTTGGGCGCAAAGCGTGATCGTTAACTTGCGCTGGATCCCCGGAACAAATGCGGGGATCCGTTCATTCACCGCCATTCTTCCATGTCCGTTCCCGCATTCCGAAAGCTCTCCATCCTCATGGCCGCCTTCAACGAGGAGGACAGCCTCTTCGCCTGTGCGGAGCAAGTCTTGGGTGTGCCGCTCCCAGAGGGATTGGAACGGGAGCTCATCATCATTGACGACGGAAGCAAGGATGGCACTTGGCAGGTGATGGAGGAGCTTGCCGCCGCGGAGCCCAAGCGTGTCCGGATCTTCAAACAGCCCAAGAACCAAGGCAAGGGCGCCGCTATTCGCCGCGCGGTGGCAGAGATGTCCGGTGACCTGGCGATCATCCAGGATGCGGATCTGGAGTATGACCCCCGTGACTATGGGCGCATGCTGGCCCCCATCCTCGATGGGCGGGCTGAGGTGGTCTTCGGCAGTCGTTTCGCCGGGGCCGAGCGCAAGGTGCTCTTCTTCTGGCATGCCCAGTTCAACAAGTTCCTCACGTTCGCCAGCAACCTGCTGAACGACACCAACTGGACCGATGTGGAGACCTGTTACAAGGCCTTCACCGCCGCCGCTTTGCAGACCATTCCATTGGTGAGCAACAGATTCGGCATCGAACCGGAGCTGGCTGCCAAATGCGCGCTCAACCGCTTCCGGATGTTCGAGGTGCCCATCAATTACAACGGGCGCAGCTACAATGAAGGCAAGAAGATCGGCTGGACCGACGGGCTCGCTGCGCTCTGGTTCATTGTGCGCTACCGATTCTCGTCCAACTACAGCGACCCGGGCAAAGTGACCCTGGACGCCATTGAACAGGCCCCGAAGTTCAATACGTGGATGTACGAAAGCGTGAAGCCTTGGTTGGGGAACCGCGTGGCCGAGCTCGGTTGCGGTCGAGGCAACATGAGCAACTTCTTTCGGAGGCACCAGAACGTGTTGCTCACTGACTATCGCGACGATTACTTGGATCCGCTTCGTGAGCGTTGGGGCCACATCCGGCGCCTGCAGTTCTCAAAGCTCGATATGACGTTGCGCGAGGACTATACCGTGCTGACGAAGTTCGGCCCCGAAAGCGTGGTGTTCCTGAACGTGCTGGAGCATATCGATGACGACCGTGCCGTGCTTCGTCATCTGTTCGAACACGTGCCTCAGGGCTGTCGATTGGTGATCCTGGTGCCTTTCGGGATGGCCTATTACAGCGATTTCGATAAGGAATTGGGGCATTTCCGCCGTTATGAGAAAGGAGAGCTGGAAGGCAAGATGAAGGAAGCCGGATTCACGGTGGAACACCAGTTCTATTTCAACAAGGCCGGGAAACTTGCGTGGTTCTTCGCCAACAAGATCGGCAAGCAGAAACGCATCACCCCGTTCCAGCTGCGGGTGTACAACTTCCTTGTGCCCTTGTTCCGGATCTGGGACAAGGTGGTGCCAGGAACAGGCCTCAGCACCATCGCCATCTGCCGAAAGGCCTGATCGACCGGTTCTCCCCATTTCGGAGTTCAAGAATGGCCTGCGGAGAGTGGCGCGAGGGTGGCCCGTGCCACTAACTTGCCGGTCTGCAAGCCTTCAACAGATGGTCCAACGTTCTACCCTTCTTCTGCGCACGGTCGTGGTCGCCTCCATCGGGGGCTTGGTCACCTTGTTCGTCTCTTGGTCGGGCGGTGGTGTGCCCAGCGCGCATGCTTATCATTCCTCCGAGGAACTGGCGGAGTATCGGGCCGGTAACGGAGCCCTCTCGGTCGGGATCAACACGTATTTCAAAGCCAGCGGCAATTGCAGCGGCTGTCATGGGCATGATCCTTCCGGATTCGCCATGACCACGGTTCCGGGTGGCGTGGACGTGAATGTGGCCGATGACTGGCGCAGCAGCATGATGGGTAACAGTGCTCGCGACCCTTTCTGGCGGGCAAAAGTGAGCCACGAAGGATTGGTGAACCCTGGCCACCAGGCCGCCTTGGAGGACAAGTGCACCAGTTGCCACGCACCGATGGGCCGCTATAACAAGCACTTCCTCGGCCAAGGGCCCTACTCCATCGCTGAATTGGAACAGGATGAGACCGCTCTCGACGGCGTGAGCTGTGTACCCTGCCACATCCAGAGCGCGGATAGCATCGGTATCCTGAACTCCGGCAACCTGAAGTTGGACACCTTGGGCCGTCCGCTCTATGGACCCTTCGGTGGTCCCGATGACCCGCAGGCTTTGTTCGGGGCGCCGATGACGGCGTTCGTGGGCTACCAACCCCTGTATGGGGAACACATCAACGATGGCGGGCTATGCGCGGGCTGCCACACCTTGATCACCGAAACGGCCGACCTGAGCGGAAACCTCACCGGCGGAACTTTCGTGGAACAGGCCACCTACCACGAATGGCTCAATAGCTCGTTCAACAACAAGGAGCACATCGACGGCATTACCTGCCAGGGCTGCCACGTGCCCCGCATCAACGAGGGTGTGGTGCTTTCCGCGAACTACCTCTTCTTACAACCACGTGCACCATTCGGCATGCACCATTTCGCAGGAGCGAACGTGTTCATGCTGAACCTGCTGAAGAATCACATCGATGAGCTGGGGCTCACGGCCACCGAAACGCAATTCGACAGTACGATCGCCCGGACCAACCGCATGTTGCAACAGAACAGTTTGTTGATGGAACCCTCCATGGCGGACCGGAATGCGGATACGGCCTTCATCGAGGTGAAGCTCACCAACCTGGCGGGCCACAAGTTCCCCAGTGGCTACCCAGCGCGCAGGGCATGGCTCGAATTGGCGGTGACCAATGATGAAGGAGATACCCTGTTCCATAGCGGTGGCTGGGACGGCTCGTACGATGTGGTCGGGCATGATCCTTCCTGGGAGCCCCACTACGACATGATCTCGCTACCCGACCAAGCGCAGATCTATGAGCAGGTGATGGCCGATGTGAATGGTGATCGCACCACCACTTTGGAAAGAGCAGCGAGCAAATTGAAGGACAATCGCCTCGCCCCTGCGGGGTTCACCTCCACACACTATGCCTATGATACCACTACCGTGGACGGGGTCCCTGCGAGCGACATCGATTTCAACCGGGACGACCTTGGTGTGGAAGGCAGCGGCTCGGACGTTGTGCATTACCACGTGCCGGTGAACGGCTATACAGGCACCTTGAACATCCGGGCGCGCTTCTGGTATCAGAGCGCACCGCCCCGGTACATGACCGAAATGTTCGCGTACAACTCCACGGCCATCGACACCTTCAAGACCATGTACGACCACACCGACAACAGCCCCGTGTTGGTGAAGGATGCGAACTTCACGGACCTCTCCACAGCAGTGGATGACCTGACCGAACTCGGTGTACGCATCTACCCGAACCCGGTGCGTGACGGCCGCTTGACGATCGTTGGGTTGAGCGATCGGGTGCTCGGCATTGAGGTTTTCGACGCGCGGGGAGCGTTGGTCGCGCGCATGCGCCCGAACGGACAGCGGCAATGGGCGGTCGATCTCCCTCCTGCCGAAGGCACCTACCTGGTAGCGATCCGCACTGAGGACCGCGTATTCGTGGAACGGGTGGTGGCATTGACAAGGTGATGTCCGGGAGATTTTTCCTGAGTTGATGACGTGTGTTCGGACTTTCCGAATAGCTTGGCACCACTCTCCATGAAATCCTTCGTTGCCCGGAATCCGGTCACGACGTTCGTACTTCTGACCTTGGGTCTGCAGTTCGCGATCGTGGCCTACGTGTGGTTCGTGCTTCCCCCTGGTGGGCACTTGCATGAAGACCCCCATTTGCACATGCTTTTCAGGTTCCGGGTATTCGGACCCTTGGCGGCCTGTGTCGGTATCACATGGTGGTTGGAGGGCATGGCCGGTATCCGCAACCTCTTCGGCAGTTTTCTGGTGTGGAAGGTCCCTGGGAAGTGGTACCTGGCAGCAGGCATCTGGAAGTTCCTGTTCGCTTACCTCGGCATTGGCGTTGTGATAGTGGCCTTGGGCAAGTGGCCCGGTGTGGGTCTGATGATGCCGCGCTTCTGGGATGGCTGGCTGGTCACCTTGCCATTCATCTTCGGCATCGCCTTCGTGGAAGAGACCAGTTGGATGAAATTCTGCCTGACCCGCTTGCAGATGCGCTATTCCGCGCTCGTGAGCACATTGATCATCGGCAACTGCTGGGGAATGTGGTACCTGCCTATGGTGGCCATCAACGAAGGCGTGCCGCCGGGTTACCCGATCCTGGTGTTCCATGGTTGCATGATAAGCCTCACCATCCTGCTCGCCTGGTTGTACAACAACACGCACAGCGGAGTGGTCCTGATGCTTGCCCAGGTGGTGAGCAACACGGCTTTTTTCATCACCCCGATCCTGCCTCCCAACAACGAGATCACCTCGGAGGTGCCTACGATCGTCGCGCCCGAGCACTACAGTGGCCTGCTGTTGGACGTGGACTACGTTACGCTCTTCAGTCTCATCTTCATCGCGGCCAGCGTGCTCATCGTGTTCTTCGCCGGGGGCAAGGACCTGGGTCCAAGGCCACGTGCGCGTTGGGATGAAGGCATGGGTCTCGCCGGGAAGAGCTGATCGGCCTGCTGCGATGACAAGGGAGGGTGACGCTAACTTGCGACATGCGCCAACACTACCTGTCCTTCGCCGGTCTGGCATCCCTCATTTTCGCGAACGCGATTCACGCTCAGGATGCCTCGGTCGTTTCAGCGATCAGTAACGTCAGCATCGATTCACTGGTATGGCATCTTGAGCGCCTGTCGGGCGAAGAGCCAGTGGACGTAGGCAATGGCCCGGAGACCATCCTTAGCAGGAACAAGTTCAACCCAGGTAACGCCCTGGCGGCGGACTGGTTGCAGCAGCGCATGGCGGCCATGGGCTATACGCCGACCGTGCAGGCTTTTGGAGGAAGCACAGGTGAGAACGTGATCGCCGTGAAGACCGGTCTGGTGCATCCGGACAGGAAAGTGGTGATCTGCGGACATTACGACGCCATGCCCGGCGGCCCAGTGAACGCACCAGCGGCGGATGATGACGGTAGCGGTACCTGCAGTGTCCTGGAGGCCATGCGTGTGCTTGCTCCTTATTCCTTCGAGAACACGATCGTCTTCGCCATCTGGGATGAAGAAGAGCAAGGGAAGGTGGGCAGTGCTTACTACGCGGGAGTGGCTGCCGCGAATGATGATACCATCGCTGCGGTGATCAACATGGATGCCATCAGTTACGATGGCGACGGTGATGGTCTCATGCGCATCCACGCGCGACCGACCGCCAACAGCCTTGCCATCAAGGACACCGCGCTGATGGTGAACAGCACCTATGGCCTGAACCTCAACATCGCCATCAACAACCCAGGCGCCGTCTACAGCGACCACGCGTCATTCTGGACCGAGGGCTATGGGGCCATCCTGGTGATCGAGGACTTCGACAACGACGGCAATCCGCATTACCATACGCCGACGGACCTGCTTCAGTACATGGATCTTCCTTACTGGCAGGGGCTGACGCGGCTTAGCATCGCCACTACGGCGGTGCTTGCAGTGCCGGTGAACGGACCTTCAACAGTGGCGGGAACGACCTTTCCGAAAGTCGCTTCGCTAAGTGTGTATCCGAACCCTGCCGGCCAGGAGGCAAAGCTCTGGTTCGAACTGCGCCACGCCGGCCGTGTACGAATCACCCTGTCAGATGCCATGGGCCGCACTGAGAATGTGATCGAGGATGGTCTTCTTACGAGCGGCGCACACCAGTACGAGTTGCCGACGTCCATGCTATCGGCCGGCACTTACCTCGTGCGGGTCGAGGCTGAAGGTGTGTCGCGTACCGTGCGTTTCGTCCGTACGACTTAAGGCTTTGGCTGGATCACGCGGTCGATGTGGTCCAGCACCTTGGTCATAAGGTGCAATCGGTCCTTGCCGCGCACGTTGTGCGGGTGACCGGGGTACACGAAGAAGTCGAGCTGAACGCCCTTGCTCACACTGTTCTTGATGAAGGCGTAACTGTGCTCTGGCAGCACCACGTCATCAATGCCGCCGTGGATCAACATCAGATCCCCTTGCAGCTTGTCGCACTTGTCCGG
>JADZGG010000338.1 GCA_020854015.1 Flavobacteriales bacterium | reverse complement strand
TCTGGACATGGGCGCCTTCGAGCAGGGCGTGGCCAGCCACGGCTTCAGCGTGCAGTTCCTACCAGGCCGCATCGTGCGGTGGACCTTCGCGAACATCCTGTTGCCCGACAGTAACACGAACGAGCCATTGAGCCACGGCCTGGTGAGCTTCCGTATCCGGCCGATCCAGCCGCTGCTTCCCGGTACGGTGATCAGCAACAACGCCGACATCTTCTTCGACTTCAACACACCCGTGCGGACCAACGATGCGGTGGTGGTGGCGGAGACCAGTACGCAGGTGCAGGGGCAGGAGCAGGGGCAGGGGTTGAGTGTGTTTCCGAACCCGGCCGGGCGTGAGGTGTTCGTGGTTTCCAGCGTAGGTCCGTTGCGTTCCGTTGAACTGCTCGCGATCGATGGGCGCATGATCAGGTCCTTACCAGTCATGGGTACGAACGCCTATTTCGATCTTGCGTCCGTACCGTCCGGCATATACTTCATCAAGGTCCTATCGGTCGAGGGTACGACCTTCACCCATCGGTTGATCCACCACTAGCACCTGGTCCATGAGCATGCCTCGCTTTCTTGTCCCGTTCCTGCTTGCGCTGTGGGCGCTGCCCGCGCGAGCTGTCCTCACGGTCTCTTCTTCTGTGACCCATGAGACCTGTACTTATGCGAACGGTGCCATCGACATCGGCGTTGGTGGAGGCGTGCCGCCCTACACCTATGCCTGGGCAGATGGCCCCACGGTCGCTGACCGCTGGTCGCTGAGCGCCGGCTCGTACTCGCTCACGGTGACGGATGCGAATCTGGACCAGGTCGTCGAGAACGTCACGGTCCTGTCGGTGGGTTACGACATTCAGGTCATTGGTGCATACCCGTTCTGCAATGCAGGTGCGGCGTTGTGGACCGATGATCAGGCCCCACCGGGTGCGGTCGGTCCTTGGTACGTGGATGGTGCGCAGTTGCAGGTGGCACCCGGGTCCGGTGGCACTTCTTACGTATTCTACCCGTCCGTTCCTCCGAGCTCTTCATACAGTTACAGTTTCGCCGATGGCAATGGGTGCACCGGAACGATCGGCGGATACATCGGCGATCAGATCTCCAACTGGCCAACACTATCCGTGGTCAGCGTGGAGCCATCCTGTACGACCGAGGACATCGGTGCGATCCATCTGCAGAGCTCCGGTCCGCAGCCGGCAATGGGTTTCACGTGGATCCATCTCCTCGATCAGAACGCCCAGCCGATGATGCAGACCGCCACGGTCGATGCTGCGTTGGAAGCGCATTTCACGGACCTGCCGCCCGGTACGTACGGGTTCCATTGGTGGTTGGGGTCGACACTTGAGAACCTGGATCCGGGCCTATGCGTCTACGATACGATGTGGGTGACCATTCCAAGCCTGGGTCCGACCTGTGGCCACGTGACCGGCACAAGCTGGTACGATGCGGATGCGGATTGTGTGCGCGATGCGAACGAAGTGGGTATCCCCTACAGTCCGTTGGAGATCCAGCCGGGTGGCGATGTGGTGCTCACCGATCATCAGGGCGACTACTACATCCCCTTGCTGAACGGCAGCTACACCTTGGCGCAGCAGGACCCAACGCTTGTGCCCATCTGTCCGGCTACCCAACCGGTCCCGTTCACGGTGAACACCAACTCTACCACCATCGATCTGGCCAACGGAAGCACTGAGCCCCTCGACCTGCGTGCCATGGTCTCCAGTGGTACCCCGCGTCCCGGGTTCACCGTGAACATCCACGCTTCAGCCAGCAACCTGTCGCCTCAACTTTCCGGGCCGGTCACCTTCACCTTGGACATCGATCCCGCGCTGGTGATCAACACGGTGAACCCATCGCCTACATCCACGGTGGGCAATACGTTGAGCTGGAACCTTTCGGCATTCGGGAGTTTCGGGTCGCAGGCCTTCAACCTGAACGCTCAGGTACCGGTGGGTGTCCCGCTCGGTACGGTGCTCACGCTTACGGCCACAGTGTCCAATACGCTGACGGATGGCAACCCCGGGAACGATGTGTGCGCGAGGCAAGTAACCGTCACCGGCAGCTTCGACCCGAACGACAAGACGGTCCGAACCAGCACCGGCTGGAGCGATACGCAGTACATCATTGGTGATGACGAGTGGCTTGAGTACGTCATCCGGTTCCAGAACACAGGCACGGACACGGCCTTCACCGTGGCGATCACCGATACGCTCGAAGCCGATCTGGACATGGGCACCTTCGAGCAGGGAGTGGCCAGCCACGGCTTCAGTGTGCAGTTCCTGCCGGGCCGCATCGTGCGGTGGACCTTCGCCAACATCCTGTTGCCCGACAGTAACACGAACGAGCCATTGAGCCACGGCCTGGTGAGCTTCCGCATTCGCCCCGTGCAGCCGCTGCTTCCCGGTACGATGATCAGCAACAACGCCGACATCTTCTTCGACTTCAACACACCCGTGCGGACGAATGACGCGGTGGTGGTGGCGGAGATGAGCACGCAGGTGCAAGTGCAGGACCAGGGGCAGGGGGTGCGGGTGTTCCCGAATCCTGTGAGCGATGCTCTGCGCTTCACATCGTTCGGCATCAGCGGACCCTATCTGGTGGAGCTGATCGGTGTGGATGGACGTGTGATCCGGAGCGAGCGCACCTCTGTCAACCACGTGGATGTGTCCATGCTTTTACCCGGGATGTATGCCCTAAGGGTGAACGGAAGCACTGTGCGGTTCGTGAAGAACTAGGATCGGTCCGGAGCGCAGCGGTTCGGGCACGTCCACATCTTTGGCACGAATGCTGGTACGCCACTGTTCACCTTAGGATCCCCTCATGAAGCTCCTTTCCTTCCTTGTCGTGCTGACCACGGCCACCGCCTGCTCGGCGCAATTCCCGAAGAACCTGCAGGACGCGGCCAAGACCATCAGTGGTGGCGGCTCCGGCTCCAGCATGGGCCTCAGCAACGATGAGGTGATCAACGGGTTGAAGGAAGCCTTGACGAAGGGTGCTGAACAGTCCGTGACCAAGGGCTCCGCGCTTGATGGGTTCTGGAAGAACGACCGCATCCGCATTCCCTTCCCTGCGGAAGCGGAGAAGATGAAGAGCACGCTCACCACCATCGGCATGGGACCGCAGGTGCAGGAGTTCGAGCTGACGATGAACCGTGCGGCTGAAGAAGCGGTGAAAGAGGCGGTACCGGTGTTCGTGGATGCGATCAAGGGCATGAGCATCGGCGATGGCTTCGCGATCCTGAAGGGCGGTGACAATGCTGCCACGAACTACCTGCGTGACAAGACCACACCCGTGCTCACGGGCAAGTTCAAGCCCATCGTGGAACGGGCCACCGAGAAGGTCGCCCTCACGAACTACTGGACGCCCCTGGCCAGCGGCTACAACAAGGCTTCCACCTTCACCGGCTCAAAGGCGGTGGACCCGGACCTGAACGCCTACGTGACCCAGCGCTCCATCGAAGGCCTGTTCACCTTGATCGCGGACGAGGAGGCCAAGATCCGCAAGGACCCGGCAGCGCGCACCAGCGACCTGCTCATGCGGGTCTTTGGCAGCAAGTAAGCGGACCGACTACTTCGTCTTCCTGCGTTTCTGCTCAGCGAGGATGAGC
>JADZGG010000337.1 GCA_020854015.1 Flavobacteriales bacterium | reverse complement strand
GCGCAACAGCGGCGCTCGAAGCCACCAGCAGACAAGGAACAGAACGAAGAAGAGCAGCGCCCAGCGAAGCGCCTTGGACAGCAGCACCGCGAGCAGTGCGTTGCGCAGGGACGACCAACGGCCCGGTCGATCCATGGCTCAATAGGCGCCGTTGCGGCGGCGCAGCAACCACTCCACCGTGAGCAGACCCAGCAGCACGAAGAAGAGCGCGCGCAGGTTGATCAGGTCGTTGAAGCTGGCGTGGGCGTAAGACCGCGCCACCAGTTCCTTGCGCTGGCCCATGGAGGAGGCGATGCGTCCCAAGCTGTCCGGAGATACGGCCAGCCCGTTGGTACGCGCTGCTATGTCGGCCCAGAGTCGGTGATCGGCCACGGTGCTCATGCGTTCGGCCACCATGGGCTTCACCAGCAACTCACCGGTGGTCGCGAGCGGCTCGCCGTCCAGCGTGGTCGTGGCCTTCCAGGAATAGCGACCCGGTGCAAGCACCCCGGCCTCAAGTCGATAGGCATTGCCGGTGCGGCTGAAGGTGTAAGAGAAGTCCCGTCCCTCCTCGTCCTTCAGCTTGATGGACGCTTCGGGACCGTTCACAAGCTCATAGCTCTTGTTATAGAGCTCGGCGTTCAACAGCACGGGCTCGTTCTCCGCGAACTCCGGCGCATGCTGCACCCTGAAGCGCGACTTGTCCACCTTGAGGGCCAGGAACGTGGCGAGCTTCTGGATCAGCCGGTCGAAATGCACAGTGGTGCTGTTCTGCTGCTGATCGGCCAGTTTCCAACGCCACAGCCCTTCACCGCACACCATGGCCGTCCGCCGCTCGCCTTGCTGGTTGAAGGCGATCAAGGGATAGGCCGTACGCACCACGCCCACCCGCTGATGGAACAGGTCCACCGAACCGCGCCCCATGTTATACTGCCCGAAGGGCACCTGCAATGGCGGGAAGCGCTCGTAGATCCGGATGTCCTCGGGCTCCAAGGTGAACAACGTGAAGTCCTTGTTGAAGGCGGCCTGCGCGTCAGTGAAGGAACGTTGCACGTTGCTCACAGTGACCCCGGGATCCAACGCCGCCAGCTGTTTCGCGTCGCTCTGTTGACCGTACAGGATCAGTGTGGGGATGTTGCGTTGAAGGATGCGCTGGACCACGGGCTGCACAGCGGCCTTTGTGGCTGGCACCTGCACCAGCACGATCAGGTCGTTGTCGGCGGGTTCTCCCGTGTAGCTGCCGGCGTAGGCGAGCTCGGTGGAATAGCCTTCCAGCTTGTCCAGCGCACTGCGCACGGCGGCCACATCGGGGTGCGGCATGCCGGCCAGGATCAGGATCCGCTGCCGGTCGTCGAGCACGTCGATGTAGATGTCCTGCGCGTTGTTGGTGGCGTTCACCTCTCCTTCCACAGCACGCAGAGCGACGGTATAGCGCTGCAGACCGGCCGTGGTCGCCTTCAGCATCAGCGGCACTTCGATCACGAACGGATCACTGGCAATGGCCACTTCCTTGGTCGCCACCTGTTGCCCGCCCTGGCTCACGACCACAGTGGTGCGCTTGCCTGCCAGGTGATGGGCCTGCACCCGGACCAGCAACGGGAACTCATTGCCCAGGTAGGTGATGCGGTTGTGCTCCACGTTCTTCAACACCAGATCCGGACGCACGGTGGTGTCCCCCAAGGCAATGGCATACACCGGCACGCCGAGCCGCTCGGAGGCCAAACGGGGGTCACGGCCGCGGTTGAAGATGCCGTCACCGTCAATGATCACCGCACCGAGGTCGGGGCCACTGAAGCGGTCGCGTACGTCGCGGAGCTGGGCGTCGATGTCGGTGTGGCCATCCGTTTGCTCGAAGTGCAGACCTTCAGCCACGGCACCGCCATAGGTGAAGGTGCGGACATCGTAGTTCTCGGAAAGGTCGGCCGTCAGTTTCTCCAGCGCTGTGCGGTAAGTGGAACGAAGGGCAGCCGTATCGCCCACAGCGAGCAGAGAAGCGCTTCCATCGTGCGCGAGCACCACCACGGGCTTGCGCACCTCGCGCTCCCACACACGCACCATTGGCTCCAGCAGAAAGAAGGCCAACAGGGCTATCGCCAGTGCGCGCGCAGTGCCGAGCGTCCACACCAGGCTGCGTCCCCAGCCGCGCTGTTCCGCACTACCGCGATAGAGCAGCCAAGCACAGAACATGCCCAAGGCCAGGCACAGTGGCGCCAGCCACAAGGAATACGTCGAGGTGAGGTTCACGGGGTACGAAGATCGGGCTTCAGGACTAGAGCTCGTCGCTAGGCTTCATGCCAGATGGAACCCTTGGCACTGATCGACAGCACGTGATGCCGAGCGATCTCGATCCAAGGCCGTCCAGCTGTGTTGTACTCCACGATCACATAGTCCCGCCCGCAGGTCCTCCAGCTGGTACAGGGACATCGATTGGGAGCCTCATCCCAAGGCTTGGTTGACCACTCCTTGATATCAACCAATGCGGAGGCCTTATCCATGTGCCGAGCGAGCTGCTGGGCATGGAACTCATCTTCAATGATGAAGAGCCGTCCGCTCACGTCAACATTCCACCGCACACATGCAGCGTCTGCCCCGTGATGTACGCACTGAGGTCGCTGCCCAGGAATACGCAGGCGTTGGCCACGTCGGTGGGTGTG
>JADZGG010000336.1 GCA_020854015.1 Flavobacteriales bacterium | reverse complement strand
GATCGGTGCGATCATGCCTTCCCAACGCACGGCGAAATGGTCGTAGGCGATCCGCGGGTCCGGACCGAAGAGCGTCCACTGGAAGTCGATCTGCTCGTCGGTGCGAGTGAACGCCGGTGCAGCGCTGAGGTTGATGCCGTTGAAGTAGGTGGCGGTCAAGCCTGGGGCCATGTCCTTCCCCTTGCCGTGGCGGAGCACTTGCGGTTCCACAGGTCGGGTGTGCTCGTCCATACGCGTGCAGCCGACCGCCCAGATCAATTCGCCAGGTTTCTCGCCCAGTTGCGCTTCAATGCCCTCGAAAATGGAAATGGGCGCGTTGCCCGGACCGCTATAGCCACCGAGCCGGGCGTCCATCGCATCGCTGCCCAACACCGCTATGCGATAGTCCGTGGATGATAACGGCAGCACGTTGTTCTCGTTCTTCAACAGCACCGCACCCTTCACCGCCATCTCGTAGGCCAGCTCGCGATGGGCTTTCATGTCCAAGCTCTTCAGCAGCGAGTCGCTCACGTATGGCCGGTCGAACAGGCCGAGCTCGAACTTCATGGCGAGCACATGGGCCACGGCGCTGTCGATGGCGGTCTGCTGCACGGTCCCATTCAGGAAGGGCTTCTTGAACAGCTCGTAGTGCGCGAAGTCGGTCTGGAAGATCACGTCCTGGCCGTTCTCCACGCTCTGCCTGCCCGCATCCTCGTAGTCGCGCGCGGTGAAGTGCAGCACGTTGGCGCCACCCGTGGCGGCCGCATCACTGATCACGAAGCCGCGGAAACCCCAGTCGCGGCGTAGCACATCGTTCAGCAGGTGCCCGTTGGCGGAGCAGGGGCGGCCGTCGAGCGAGTTATAGGCCGTCATGATGCTGCGTGCGCCGCCTTGCTGGATGCAGGCCTGGAAGGGCTTGAAGTAGGTCTCGCGCAGGTGGCGCTCGCTCCAGAACGCTGGGTAGCTGTCGCGGCCGCCAGCGCCATGGTTGGCCACGAAGTGCTTGGGCGTGGTGATGATGCCGCGACTTTCCATTGCCTTCACGTAGCTCACGCCGAAAAGCGACGCGAGGAAGGGATCCTCGCCGAAGGTCTCCTCCACGCGGCCCCAGCGCACGTCGGTGGCCAGGTTCACCACAGGGCTCAGCACCATGCGCAGGCCGCGCGCCCTGGTCTCGTTGGCGATGGCCGCGCTCACCCGACCCATCAAAGTGGTATCGAAACTGGCGGCCATGCCGATGCTCTGGGGGAAGGCCGTGGCCCCGTTGCGCACCAGGCCATGCAGCGCCTCGTCGAAGGCGATCATGGGGATGCCCAGGCGTGTCTTCTCCACGAAGAAGTGTTGCATGCCGTTCACCTTGTCCAGTGTGCGCTGCGCATCGGGACCGGCGGCGTAGGTGAGCAGCTGGTCCGTGGCGCCGCCCTGCTGTTGCGTTGCGTTCACCTGGAAGCCGAAGAGGCCGCTGGTGAAGCGCGTGCTGTCGGGCCCCAGCTCACCGGCCACCATGAAGAGCTGGCGGAATTTCTCATCGGGTGTCATCCGCGCGAGCAGGTCGCTGACCCGGACGGGGATGGGCAGCGACGGATTCTGGTAGGGGAGCTGGGCCGAGGCGACGGAAGCGCACAGCAAGGCGCAGCAGAGGAGGGAGAGGCGGGTGGGAAGCACGGCGGGCGGGGCGATGCGGAAAGTAAACTCATCCTGTCCATCTGAGCGCCCCTAGGAACCCGCCACCGCCCGAACCCCGCCCGCCCGCTACCTTCGCAGCCCCAGCAAGACCAGACATGTTCGAGAACCTCAGTGACAAGTTAGAACGGGCCTTCAAGGTCCTGAAAGGCCAGGGCCAGATCACGGAGATCAACGTGGCCGAGACCATGAAGGAGGTGCGCCGCGCCCTTCTGGATGCCGACGTGAACTACAAGACGGCCAAGGACTTCACCGATCGCGTGAAGGCCAAGGCCTTGGGCCAGAACGTGCTGACGAGCGTGAGCCCCGGGCAGCTGCTGGTGAAGATCACCAACGACGAGCTGGCCGAACTGATGGGCGGGCAGAACGCCGGCATCAACCTCAGCGGCAACCCCACGGTGGTGCTGATGAGCGGTCTGCAAGGCTCGGGTAAGACCACCTTCAGTGGTAAGCTGGCCGCCTACATCCGCAAGAAGGGCAAGCGCGTGCTGCTGACCGCTGCGGACGTGTATCGCCCTGCGGCCATTGACCAGCTGGAAACGCTGGGCAAGCAGCTGGACATCACTGTGTACAGCGAGCGGGAGAACAAGAACCCTGTGAGCATTGCGCAGAACGCCCTCGCGTACGCCAAGCAGCACGGCTTCACGGCCGTGATCATCGACACCGCCGGTCGCCTGGCTGTGGATGCGGCGATGATGGACGAGATCGCCGCGATCAAGAAGGCGATCCAACCGCAGGAGACGC
Source organism: Flavobacteriales bacterium (assembly GCA_020854015.1). Taxonomy (GTDB): domain Bacteria; phylum Bacteroidota; class Bacteroidia; order Flavobacteriales_F; family PHOS-HE28; genus PHOS-HE28. The sequence continues at coordinate 334 of JADZGG010000336.1, read as the reverse complement.
TCTTCGTGGTGGACGCCATGACCGGTCAGGACGCGGTGAACACCGCCAAGGCCTTCAACGAGCGCCTGAACATCGACGGCGTTGTGCTCACCAAGCTCGACGGCGACGCCCGCGGTGGTGCGGCGCTCTCGATCCGCAGCGTGGTGGACAAGCCGATCAAGTTCATCGGCACCGGTGAGAAGATGGAAGCGCTGGACGAGTTCCACCCCGAGCGGATGGCCGGCCGGATCCTCGGCATGGGCGACGTGGTGTCGCTGGTGGAAAAGGCGCAGGAGCAGTTCGACGAGAAGGCGGCCCGCGAGCTACAGAAGAAGATCGCCAAGGATCAGTTCGG
>JADZGG010000335.1 GCA_020854015.1 Flavobacteriales bacterium | reverse complement strand
GAAAGGGAACAGCACATACAACTGAACAATTAGCCCAAAGAACCAGAACGGACCCGAATAACGGAAGATGTCGCTTCCCGAGAAGTTCCAGAAGCTTGACATGCGGCCAAGAACGATCTCCACCACGACCGCGATGTCAATGGACCGCCCATTCTTGATGTACTGCACGAGCGAGATGAAGATCGCGCCGAGCAGCAATAAGGCCAGGATCTTGATGAGCTTGGGTACGAGGTAGCCCAGGTAGGTCTCCTTCCTCTTCGACCGTGCCGAAATGGCGAGCCCGTACCCGGAGGTCAGCACGAAAAGCTGGACACCGAAGTGCCCGAAGTAGGCGAAGGTGTACCGTACGAAGGCCAACGGGCCATCGAATGCGTGGTCCAGAAAGGCTCTGAACCCTGAGGTGGAGAACGCGAACTCGTTCTCGATCCCCATGCCACGTTCCCAATGAAAGTAGTTGTGCAGGAAGATCATCACGATGCCAGCCCCCTTAAGGATGGAGACATCCCTTCTGGAAAGCAGATCAGTCCTCATTGGCAAGGTTGATCCGATCCGTTCCAAGCTTCTCCAGTGCCCTTCGTCCGTTGTTCGAATCGAAGACCGTGGTCGGTGGAACGAGCTTACGGAGGAGCGGAGTGAAAGCGCTGGTGTCGGGTACATTGAGCGCATGCACGATACGCGGAAGGTCCATCAAAGAGAGTGGCCGGGTGATGGCGCGCCCACGGGGCCGGGCATCGGACCAGATCATGAACGGCACATGGAAGTTCGCGCGGTAGCGGTCGGAATGGATGAAATGATCGCCCTTATGATCATAGGCAAGTCCGTGATCACTGAAGTAGAACATCCGGTGATCGGGGCATCGCCGTACCATGGTGTACAGTGCCCCGAGGAAGAGGTCCGTATCGCGCGTGGACCGCATGAACTGGCCCACCATCCCTTCAGCCTTCACGGGCGGGTCCCAATCGCCATAGGTGCGGTCCAGCGGCGGGTGTTGTCCAAGCATGTGGATGAAGATCACAGTAGGACGCGGATCATCCTTGGCAAGGCCGATCACCCCCTTGATCCACGGCAGCATGGCCTGGTCGCCGGCATGAGCGGAATGGTACGTGTGCTTGTTCAGGAAGAGCACGCTGTCGCAAGTGAGCGCCAGCGAGGCGATGGGCGAGTCGTTCAGGCCGAGCTTGCCCTGGTTCGATATCCAGAAGGTCCGCGCCCCCCGGGCTTTGAACAACGAGATCAAGTTGGCCTCCGGAATTCCATTGCCGGCCTCATCGGTAAGGAAGAGCACCCGCATCAATGAACTGATGGTGGTGGAGGCGGGTGCCAGGCAATCCGTGAAATTGAAGCTGTAGGTGGAATCGATGTTCGGTGTCAGAGGGAACAGCCCGAAACCGTTCGGATCGTAGAAGTCGGCCCTGCCGCTCTCCCCGATCACGATCACATTCAGTCGTGCAGGACCCATGTCCTCGAAAGCGCTCCAATCGTGGCCTGAACGATAGCGCTCAGAATGGTCCGCAAGCTCGTTCACTACGCTGAACTGATGCAGGAGCGTGGCGGCGATCTTGCCCGGCACGGAGCTGAAGATGAATGACTTGTCCTTGTACCAATTGCTCCAGTTCACGTCGGCACGCCAGGCCCGTACCGCAGGAAGCGCGATGAGCGCTAGCGCGACACCTCCCATCGCCCACCTGTTGGCTATCGCGATCCGCGAGCGGAGCAGCACAACATAGCAAGCGATGGCGCAGCACAGCCACAACAGCACCATGCCCGGCTTGAACAGATCCAACACATAGCCCATCGACTCGTCCACACTCGTGTAGCGCAGGGCGAGCGCCAGATCGTAGCTCAGCGGACCGTAGAGATACAGGGTAAGGAAGAACGCAGCGAGCAGGAGCACCAACAGGAACAGTACAACGGACCAGATGCGGCGACCCATGCTGCCCACCAGGAGCAACAGCAGGAGCAAAGCCACCGTTCCGAGGATGCGTCCAGGGATGTCTGGATGGAACCCACTGCGATCGGTGACCACCCACGAGAACAGCAGTAATACGAGAACTTTGGCCCAGTTCGGCAGTTCGCGTCGCAGCAACGCAGGAAGCGACAGGGCGGGTACGGGCATCGCGCGAGGCATCCGGATCGAAGGCTATCCGCCCGGTGCACGGGCCGCATCAAATGTACGCGCCCACCATGGATCGGCAGACGAACGGCTTGGCAGCACGAACCTTCACCATCTGACCGGCAACAGTGAAGAGTTGGGACGACCGCTCCTCTTCCAACCTCTTCCGATCACGCTTCACCCTTTCCCGACCGAAGCACGCAGCGCCAGGCCGCTTAATTTCGCCGCCCTTGACCATGAAGAACATCTCCATCATCGGTGCCGGCCAGATGGGCAACGGCATCGCCCACGTTTTCGCGCAGAGCGGCTACAGCGTCACGCTCATCGACATCGCGCAGGACCGGCTTGACAAGGCTGTGGCGACCATCAGCAAGAACCTGGACCGGCAGGTCGCGAAGGGCGGTCTCACCGAAGAACAGAAGAAGAGCACCCTTGCGAACATCGCCACCGCCACGGACATGGCAGCCGGTGTCAAAGCGGCCGACCTGGTTGTGGAAGCTGCCACCGAGAACGTGGACTTGAAATTGAAGATCTTCAAGGACATCGATGCGAACGCGCCGGTGAACTGCATCCTTGCCACCAACACCAGCAGCATCAGCATCACGCGCATCGCGGCGGTCACCGGCCGTCCGGCGCAGGTGATCGGCATGCACTTCATGAATCCTGTGCCCGTGATGAAGCTGGTGGAAGTGATCCGCGGCTACAATACGACCGATGCGGTCACGAGGACGATCATGGACCTGAGCACGGCCATCGGCAAGGTGCCAGTGGAAGTGAACGACTACTCCGGTTTCGTGGCGAACCGCATCCTGATGCCGATGATCAACGAGGCCATTGAGGCCCTATTCCAAGGTGTTGGCGGCGTGGCGGAGATCGACACGGTAATGAAGCTGGGCATGGCGCATCCGATGGGTCCACTGCAGCTCGCTGACTTCATCGGACTGGACACTTGCCTGGCGATCATGCGCGTGCTGCACGAAGGCTTCGGCAACCCCAAGTACGCGCCCTGCCCCCTGTTGGTGCAGATGGTCACCGCTGGCAAGCTCGGTGTGAAGAGCGGTGAAGGCTTCTACCAATACACCGCTGGCAGTAAAGACCTGGTGGTGGCAGAAGCGTTCGCGAAGTGAGCCTCCGCGAAGCCACGGCCGCTGACGTTCCACTGATCCAGGGCATCGCACGTGCCACCTGGCCGATCTCGTACGCAGCCATGATTAGCCCAGCGCAGATCACCTACATGCTGCACCTGATGTACAGCACCTCCGCGTTGGAAGACCAGCTCGGACCGAAGGGCCACCGTTTCCTTCTCGCTGAACAGGATGGCGAGGTCGTCGGCTTTGCAGGTTTCGAGCACAGCTACCGAGGCACAAAGCGCACTCGGCTTCATAAGCTCTACGCTCTGCCTCAATTGCAGGGCGCTGGTGTAGGCAGCGAACTGCTTCAAGCAGTGGCAACGGCAGCAGGCAAGGCAGGCAATACGGCCCTTGAACTGAACGTCAACAAACAGAACCGGGCCAAGAGCTTCTACCTCCGGCACGGCTTCGTGGTGGAACGCGATGAGGTGCTGGACATCGGCGATGGCTACGTCATGGACGACCATGTGATGGTGAAGTCCCTGCAAGGCTGAGCGAGCCAGGCCCCGCATATAGGGTTCCTTTGCAAACGTGGAGAACGTAGCGCACTATATCCTGCCCATTCTGCTCGGCATCAGCCTGGCCGCCGCTTGTGGTCTCCGCGTCTTCCTGCCGCTCTTCATCACCAGCTTGCTCACGCATTTCGACTTGGGCGGTGTTGGCTTGCGCGAAGGCTTCGGCTGGATGGGTGAGTGGCCGGCGCTGATCGCCTTCGGTGTGGCGACCGTGCTGGAACTACTCGCCTATTCAGTACCCTTTCTGGACCACCTGCTGGACTCCCTAGCGGTGCCGATGGCCAGCATTGCCGGTACCCTTGTCGCCGCTAGCGCCTTTGTGGATACCCCCCCGCTCTTCACGTGGAGCCTGGCTCTGATCGCAGGCGGAGGTGTGGCCGGTCTCATCAGTGCAGGAACGGCTGCTACACGCGTCGCGAGCACCACCACGACGGCCGGGCTGGGCAATCCGCTGTTCGCCTTGTTAGAGACCGGTGGGTCTTTGCTGCTGAGCGTCCTGGCCTGGTTCCTACCTGTGGTGGCCGCTCTGTTGGTCATTGCCACGCTATGGCTGGTATGGCGCTTTTGGCGTGGGGTACGCGGTACGCATTAGTCCACCACGGTCTGTTGTGCCGGTTAGCTTTGGCGCCGCACCGATGACCCCTGCCTACCACACGGCTTGCCTGCTATGCAGCGACCAACGGATACCGCTCCTACCCGACTACGAGCGCCACGGGTTGGTTAAATGCCAGGGGTGCAGCTTCGTGTTCATGCGCCGCATCCCTACGGAGCAAGAGCTTGCAGACTTCTATAGCACCTACGCCTACAGCGAGGACAAGCCCCTTTCTCCCCACACGGCCAAGGTCTATGACCATCTGTTGGACGGGTTCGAGGCTTATCGGAAGAACAACCGGCTATTGGATGTGGGCTGTGGTACAGGCCATTTCCTGGAACGGGCCAAGCTCAGGGGCTGGGAAGTGTGGGGGACCGAATACTCCGATGCCGCGATCCGCATTTGTGAGGCCAAAGGGATCCCGATGGTCCAAGGTCCGCTCGATCCGGCGAACATGCCAATGCAACCCTTCGATGTGATCACTTCGCTCGAAGTACTGGAGCATGTGACCGACCCTCACGCGGAGATCACAGCGATCCATGCGCTGCTGCGGAAAGGCGGTATGCTCTACTGCACCACGCCGAACTTCAACGCCGTGCTGCGCTTTCGCTTCAAGGCATCCTACAGCATCATCGAGTACCCTGAGCATCTGAGCTACTTCACACGCCGTACGCTTACCCAAGCCTTGGAGGCACAGGGATTCCGGAAACGCAGCTTCCTTACCACCGGCATCAGCTTCACCCGCCTCCAAACCTCCCTTCAAAGCCCGGATGGGCCGATGGCGCTGTCCAACGACCCGGACGAGGAGATGCGCGACCGCATCGGAGGAAAATGGTACTTCAACGCTGCGAAGAACATGCTGAACCACCTGCTCAGCTGGACCGGTACGGGCATGACGCTGAAAGCGTCGTTCACGAAAGACTAGAGTTCACCAGCGCTCAGTTCGCGGTGACATGGCCGTACGCGAGGCCGTACTTCTTGAAGAGACGCGCTTTGCGCTTCTCGAGGCGGGCCTGGGCCTTCTCCGTGCGAGCGGTGCGGGGAGCCGTCGCCAGGTCACCGTTCTCAATGCGGCGAACCACACTTTCCACCAAGGCGTCATCACCTTCAGGATCGTAGTCATCCTTGAGGTCATTGCCGAATATGCGGGCCACACCTTGCCATAACCAGGCCTGGAATCCGCCACGGAGCTCCTTGACCAGTTCGTAACTGGTGCTTCCCGTCTCCCTGTCGATGAGCTTGATGAGCAAACGCCCCTGGCTGATGGTCATGTTCTTGACCTCCTCCTCGAACTCTGCCCGAAGCTCGGCCTCAGCAAGCTTCACATACAGGTCCTTGTCGTGTTCCTTCTGGATCTGCGAGAGATCGTTCTCATACTCGGCCAGCAGCTTTGCGGTGACCCTGGCGTAGGGGTAGACCTTCAGCACGTTTCGGGTCAGTTCGTCGATCTTCTCCTGCTGGCGACGCGCCTTGGGGCCCATCACGCCGTCCACGGTATGATCCTCCAACAAGAACAGGGGCACCGTGTCCGTGCCTTCCACTTGAGCAGGTACAAGCACCTGGCCTTGCGCAGTGGATGGCACCGCAGCGCAGGTCAACAACAGCACCGGGAGAAGGGCGCGAAAGAGGATCATGTTCGGCCGACCTTGCGGAAAGGTACAACGCAAGGGAAAGGCCTTTCGTCCTTTCTTACTCCTGATTCATCGCTTTAGTTTCCAAGGAGACACTTCTGCGGCAGCGCCAACCGGCTGGGCCGCAGGGCGGTTCGAGCGGTCCGCAAAGAGCTGGGCCGCCACCAATGCGGCAGCTTCACCCTCACCGGTGTCATTCCCCAGAAGCACCTCAGGTCGGAAATGGTCCCGCACGAAGTGCGTGTCGTACTGGCCTTTGCGGAACGTCTCGTGCCCCATGACGAAGCGGCAGAAAGGCAAGGTGGTCTCCACGCCGGCGATGGCATAGTCGTCAATGGCGCGCTCCATACGGCTGATGGCCTCTTCGCGCGTGGCCCCGTGCGTGATCAACTTGGCGATCATGGGGTCGTAAAAGATCGGGATGGTCATCCCCTCTTCAAAGCCGTCATCCACACGGACCCCGGGACCTTGCGGCGGACGATAGGTTGTCAGCGTACCGATGTCCGGTAGAAAGTTGTTCGCGGGATCCTCGGCGTACACACGTACCTCGATGGCGTGGCCGTTGATCTTCAGGTCGTCCTGTGTAAAGGGCAGCTGCTCCCCTTCCGCCACGCGGATCTGTAGCTTCACCAGATCCAGGCCGGTGATCATTTCCGTGACGGGATGCTCCACCTGCAGGCGGGTGTTCATCTCCATGAAGTAGAAGTTCTTCTGCTCATCGAGCAGGAACTCCACAGTGCCGGCGCCGGTGTAGTCCACGCTGCGGGCAACAGCCACCGCGGCCTCGCCCATCCGCTTGCGCAGCTCTGGAGTGAGAACGGCGCTGGGAGCCTCTTCCACCACTTTCTGGTGACGGCGCTGTATGCTGCATTCGCGCTCGAAGAGGTAGCAGGTGTTGCCGTGGCTGTCGGCCATGATCTGCACTTCGATGTGGCGAGGACCGGCCACGTACTTTTCGATGAACACGCTGCCGTCGCCGAAAGCGTTCTGTGCCTCGCTGATGGCGCGCTCCAGTCCTTCTTTCAGTTCGCTCTCCTGCTCCACGATCCGCATGCCCTTGCCACCTCCTCCGGCCGCAGCCTTGATGAGGATGGGAAAGGTGATGGTCTTCGCGACCTTGATCGCTTCTTCCAACCCGCTCACCGCGCCTTCCGTACCAGGCACGAGAGGGACTCCATGGTTCTTCACCGCTTCCTTGGCGGCGAGCTTGTCGCCCATCACCTTCATGGCTTGAGGCGAAGGACCGACGAAGATCACGCCGGCCTTCTCCAAGGCCCGGCAGAAGTCGCCGTTCTCACTGAGGAAGCCGTAGCCTGGGTGCACAGCATCCACCTTCAGGTCCTTGCAGACCTTGATGATCTTCTCGAACACGAGGTAGCTCTCCTTACTGGCCGCGGGCCCGATGCAGACAGCCTCATCGGCGAAACGAACGAAGGGCGCATTTCGATCGGCCTCGGAGTACACGGCCACGGTGCTGATACCCATCTCGCGGGCGGAGCGCATCACGCGCAGGGCGATCTCGCCACGGTTGGCGACGAGGAGCTTCTGGATCTTCTTCTTGGCCATCTCGGGGTCGAATTCCCTGAAGGGATAGGGAGCGCGAAGATGCGAAGGCTTGGCCTGATGTTTGGCAACTTCCCGATCATGCGCCTGTTGCTCAGCATTCCCCTCCTTCTGACGACATCGCTCCTGCATGGTCAAGGGCGGACACGCACCGTCGAGACCGATAGCGGACGGGTGGTCCTTCACTACTACACCACAGGCCAGCTCAGCACCAAGGAATGGACGGACAAGGACCAGCGGTGGGGCCGTAGCTTGGCGTATGACCGCAGTGGTCGGGAGATCTTCAACTATCACACTCGGTGGTTCGCCGGACATGCCAGCGCGCATTTCGAGTACCATCCAAACGGGGCCGTGAGCAAGGTGGAGGTTAGTGATGCACCGGACGGTGGGATCCAGTGGTACCGCAGCGTAACCACCTTCGACGCGGAAGGGAACCGGACCGGTTTCAGCGAACAAGGACATGACAACGAAGGCTTGATCCCCCGCCCAGGCACCATAGTACGACCCGTTATTGAGCAGCAGAAGGTTCAACAGGTGGTGGAATGCCAGAAGCTGTTCGTGAACGAGGTGTTCGTGGTGAATCCGACGAAATGGACGTGCAAGTTGTCCGTGTTCGTCAAGGATCCATCTCCCGCCTTGACCGGCGGCACCTACACCATCGGCCCGAAGGATACGTTGTGGATCGGCAGCTACACGGTGGGTGAGCGGTTCGAGGCACCGGATGCGCATGTTCAGGTGTCCGTTAGCCGCCTGAAAGGCAAGGGGCCTTACTGCTGGATGGCACGCTACCGACTGAACGAAGTGCAGGTAAGCCCAGAGCAATGCCGGTACTACTGGACCGTTCACGGCTGGACCTCCACGAAGCTGATCTGGTGATCACTCCCCATCCGCTCCCTCCCAGAACCGCGACAGCTGCGTGATCAGTAGGTCAAGATCCACTTCCTCGAAGGGGTGGCGGGTGCGTGGAAAGATCATGACACCTGCGTCTTTGATCTTCCGCGAAGTGGCCATTGTATCCTCCGGGGAAGCTGTTGTGTCGCGGTCACCAACTCCCAGAAGCACCGGGCATTCAATAGCGGCCAGCATTTCATCCGTTAGCAGCGGCTGAGCGGCCAGGCGGGTCATCAGGTCAGCGGTGGCGGTGACAAGGTCTTTCCAGCGTTCGGGGCCATGAGCAGCGGCGAGGCCCAGCGCGAACTCGGGGACCTTCTCCTCCATTAGAACAGGATCCAGCTTCTTCAATTCCTTCTGCAAGCTTTCGGGGGTCCAGACCAGCTTGGTGCCTAAAGTGCTCACCGAAGCCACGCGGGTCGGGTTCCTTGCAGCCCAGAGCAGGGCCACGTAGCCGCCCATGCTGTACCCGAACAGGTGTGCCGGACCGGAAACCTTCAGCATGGCCTCATCAACGTCACGTAAGAACTGATCGAAGCTCAAGACTTCAGGTGGCAGGTCGTTCTCCCCGTGTCCGGTGAAGGTGATACTGCGGCAGTTGGCATGGTCCAGACTTTCAGCGAGGAAGGCGAGCTGGCGCTTGGTGCCGAGGGCACCGTGGAGGAGCAGGATGTTCATGGAGCGTGGGTCCGAAACTACACCGCGTGAGCAAGGGTATCTTGTCATCCATGGGAATGCACGTGGAGCACATGCTGTTGCTCGGGGCCTTGCTGCTCTTCGCCAGCATCCTGGCCAGCAAGACCAGCGGTCGCTTGGGGGTACCCACGCTGATCCTGTTCATCGCGGTCGGCATGATCGCCGGCAGTGATGGACTCGGCTTCATCTATTTCGACGATGCCCGGTTCGCGCAGACACTGGGGATCATTGCCTTGGTCTTCATCCTGTTCTCCGGTGGACTGGACACGAAGCGGGAAAGCGTGCGGCCGATATTGGGTCAGGGACTGGCCCTGGCCACGGTGGGTGTGCTGATCACGGCGGTGATCGTAGGCTTCGCGGTGCCGATGTTCACCGACCTCACGCTGATGGAAGGGCTGTTGATCGGCGCCATCGTCTCCTCCACCGATGCCGCAGCGGTCTTCACCATCCTCCGTTCGCGCAACCTGCGCTTGAAGGCCCACCTGCGCCCCCTGCTGGACCTGGAGAGCGGCAGCAACGACCCGATGGCCTTCTTCCTCACGGTGAGCTTGATCGGGATCATCAAGGGCGAACACGATTCGCTCTGGTCCCTGATCCCGAGCTTCTTCATCCAGATGTCCATCGGGGCGGCGGCGGGCTGGGCCATGGGGCGCCTGATGACCTTCACACTGAACCGCATCAAGCTCCAGTTCGACGGGCTGTATCCGGTGCTCCTGCTGGCGCTGATGATGTTCACCTTCGCGGCGACCGACACGCTCGGTGGCAACGGGTTCCTGGCGGTGTACTTGGCAGGCGTGGGGCTCGGCAACGCCGACTTCATCCATAAGAAGAGCCTGATCCGCTTCTACGACGGACAGGCCTGGCTGGTGCAGATCATCATGTTCATCACGCTGGGCCTGTTGGTCTTCCCCAAGCAGGTGGTGCCGGTGATGGGCACCGGGCTGCTGATCAGCGTGGTGTTGATCGTGCTGGCGCGTCCGGTGGCGGTGTTCGTGAGCCTGTCCCCGTTCCGTAGCGCCACCTGGCGACAGAAGACCTTCCTCTCATGGGTGGGCTTGCGTGGAGCGGTGCCCATCGTGTTCGCGACCTATCCACTGATCGCGGGCCTTGCCCACGCGCAGTTCATCTTCAACGTGGTGTTCTTCGCGGTGCTCACCTCGGTGCTGTTGCAGGGCTCCACGCTCCCGCTCGCCGCGCGCCTGCTGCGGGTGGAACGTCCCAAGGGCTTCCGGCAGGAAAGCGCCCTGGACATCGAGCTGAGCAAGCAGCTCACCGGCACGCTGATGAGCCTGACCGTGCCGCCGAACAGCCTGGCCGTGGAGCAGTTGATCGTCGACCTGCACTTCCCGAAGGACGCCCAGATCATCCTGATCGAGCGCAGCGGCCAGTTCACCTCCCCCGATGGATCCACCGAGATCGAGGCCAACGACCGGTTGATGGTGATGGCCAAGAGACCCGAGAAGTTGGTGCCCGTGATCGAGCGGTTCGGCCTGGAGCGGTCGGATGCGGTGTTACCGTGCTAGCGGTCAGCGACGCAACAACGCATTGATCATGGAGGGATAGAAGACGGCGCGGGAATGAGAGATCAGATGATCGAACTCAACACCAAGGCTTGTTGCTCCTGTCCGAAGTTATCCCAGAACGCGAGTGACGATCGCAGGCACCGCCATGCCAATGAGCATTGGCAGAATGTGGACTCCGAGATCGAACCAGTTCATTCGCCTTCTCTCCTCCCAATCGTACCAAGTCAGATACGCGTATGTCGGCTCGCGCTGAAAGATGGATCGGTAGGCTTGCCTCAAAAGTGCGTAAGAAGCCACATAGGCAAGTGGTCCGAGAAGTCCATCCCACGTGTTCAGCCGTGGGTTCTCAGGAACGCGATATACAACACCTATGACCGCGAGCATGCCGGTCAGGATCAAGAGCACCGCGATCATTCGATCATTGCGCAGCCACTTCATGAACCCGCCCACCGCGAGGCAACAAGTGATCGCGATCCCGACCATGTCAAGACCTGTTCCGGACAGGACTACTTCGCCAGCACCTCCTTCACGCGGTCCGCTGCTTCCTGCAGGGCCACGGCGCTCAGCACCTTCAGGCCGCTCTTGTCGATCAGCTCCTTCGCCTCCACGGCGTTGGTGCCCTGCAGGCGGACGATGATCGGCACCTTGATGTCGCCGATGTTCTTGTAGGCGTCCACCACGCCCTG
>JADZGG010000334.1 GCA_020854015.1 Flavobacteriales bacterium | reverse complement strand
TTACCGTGTGAGCTCGGTGGACGCGTTCCAAAGTCCGATCACCTTCCTCTATCAGGAGTTCAGCAAGCGGGAACGTAGCAAACGCCTGGTGGCTGAACTGCGAAATGAGGATCGCAAGCGCGACCTGTTGAAGGAACTGTTGCACAAGTATGTGGAATACGACATCATCAATCTCAGCAACGAGAGTTTCGATGACTTCATCGATTTCTGCGCCGTACCCGATCCGGTGATCAAGGGACTGAGCCAGTATGAGTTCCTGCTGTACGTGCAGAAGAAGTACGAGCTCTATACCAGCCTTGGCCCTACACGGCTGCATTGATGCCAAACGGGATGCGGGTACGCCTTGCGATTCCGGTGGCCTCAGTCGCCTTCGCTTGGGGAACCTCGTCGTTCGCTCAGAACGAAGTGGACACCATCATGAACGTCATCCAGCTCGGCGACCTTGTGGTCCGTGCACAAGGGAGTGGCTTCAACGTGGAGGGCTTCGTTCAGCAGGTCATGGACGATACAACCTTCCAGCACGCATTCCAGAACACCCGATTCCATCCACATAGTGTAAGAAGCGTCCTGCGTGTTCGGAACAAGGACGAAAGGGAAACGGCATCGCTTTTCCGTCAGGGAAGGTTGTTACGTGAGGGCCTGACAGCACGCATTGCGTTGGACAGTGTCAGCGAACAGGGGCGTTTGCGCGATGGCCGGGGTGACATGCGATATCTGACCGCGGAGATGTATGATGATGTCTTCTTCCCTAAGGGTGCTTGGCCGGCCAGCAATCGCATCGCCCAGCGTCAGCAGGAGATCGACCGCTCAAGTCGATTTGAGAAGTACCGCAGTGAACTGAAGAAATTCATGTTCAATCCCGGGCAGGAGATCGCGAGCGTGCCGATGATCGGTGACAAGCTCGCGCTCTTCGACCAACGGATGATGCCCTTCTATGACTACCGCATTGACCAGGGTTTCCGCGGTGGACGGAGTTGTTGGGTGTTCAGCGCTGTTGCGAAGGATACCATGGACGGCGATCCGGCCGATGAGGATGACACCGTGATCAAGCGCATGTTCACATGGTTCGATCAGAACGACATGCAGGTATTGGCTCGGGAGTATCGCATTGCGCATGCCTCATTGATCCTCGACTTCGACATTTCCATAGCTGTGGAGAATTCACTGGTCAACGGGGATCTGGTGCCGGTAAAGGTGAACTACGACGGCGTCTGGGACATACCGTTCAAGAAGCGCGAGATCGTGCGGTTCTTCCTGGAGTACACGGATTGGCAAGTGCCTTGACGATATTTGGCACATGCCGATGAAGACCACGCTAGTACTGGGCGCAAGCCCGAAGCCAGATCGTTATTCGAACATCGCCGTGCGGAGGTTGCTGGCTGCGGGTCATCCCGTCATTGCCGTGGGGCATCGCGTGGGCACGATCGGCGACGAGCCCATTGCAGCCGATGTGCCTGTTGGCTTGTCCATTGACACTGTGACGCTCTACCTCAACGCCCACAATCAACAGGACTGGACCGACCGCATCCTGTCATTGCGGCCAAAGCGCATCATTTTCAATCCTGGGGCTGAGAACATGGCCCTGGCCGATCAGGCCACGGCGAGGGGAATTGAAGTCGTGGAAGGATGCACCTTGGTTATGCTCTCAGCCGGAACGTACTGACCGAAAGGTGTTCAGGTGGTCGCCTTATCGATCGCCCTGTGGATCACCCCACACGCCTCCCGTACCTGTACTTCGCTTATCACCAGTGGCGGAGCGATTCGGAAGGCCGTGGGACAGGAGAGGAACCAGAAGCCGAGCACCTCGTTGTTCAGGCAGTCCATCACCACTTGCTGCACGCGCTCGGCATCACCGAGGTCCACCGCGAGCATCAGGCCTTCGCCCCGCACTTCGCGGATGGCCGGATGCACCAGGAGCTCCTTGAAAAGGGCGCCCATCCGTTGTGCGTTCGAGGCCAGATCCTCAGCGAGCAAGACATCAAGCGCGGCGTGTCCAGCGACGCAGGGGATCGGATGACCGCCGAAGGTGGTGATGTGGCCGAGGACCGGGTCGTGGGTGAGCAAGTGCATTCGTGCATGTGAACTGATGAAGGCCCCCATCGGCATGCCACCGCCCAACGCTTTGCCGAGCACCAGAATGTCCGGAACCACGCCCGAATGTTCGAACGCGAAGCGCTTGCCGGTACGCCCGAATCCTGTCTGCACTTCATCGAACACGAGCATCGCTCCGGTGGCGGTGCAGCGCTCACGCAGCGCCCTCATCCATGAAGGATCCGGAACCCGAACACCAGCATCACCTTGGATCGGTTCCATCACCACGCAGGCGGCTTCCTCTGTGATCAGGTCGAGGTCCTTCGGGTCGTTATAGATGATGTGGAGCGTGTCCGGCAGGAGGGGACGGCTCCGGTACTTTTTCGTTTCGTTGTCCGTCAGGCTGAGCGAGCCATGCGTGCTGCCATGGTAGCTCTTGCGGCAACCGATGAGGCGCGTGCGACCGGTTATCCGTTTGGCCAGTTTCACCGCTGCCTCGATCGCCTCGGTACCGCTGTTGACGAAGTACGCACAGTTCAACGAAGGCGGAAGTTGTGCCGTGAGCGCCTCTGCGAAACGCACTTGGGGCTCCTGCACGAATTCACCGTAAGGGATCACATGCAGGTAGCGATCGCATTGGTCCTTGATGGCCTGCACCACTTTCGGGTGCCTGTGCCCCACGTTGTTCACAGCCAGGCCGGCCACCAGGTCGAGGTAGGTCTTTCCGCTGCGGTCATGCAACAGGCAGCCTTCCGCCTTCACGATGTCCAACGCCAGCGGATGCGGGCTGGTCTGGGCAAGGTGGTCTTTGAAGGCGGCGCTCAGGTCGCTCATCCAGTGATCGATCAACGTTGCACGAGCTCCGCCTGAGGCAGATACCCCAGCAGTTCCATCATGCGCTCGGCGCTCTGCACTTCGGCGAACACGCGGTCGGTGAGCGTGCCGTCAGGCAGGCGGTCGATGAGGACATGCTTCGGTTTCGGGATCAGGCAGTGCTGGATGCCACCGAAGCCGCCCAGCGTGTCCTGGTAGGCGCCGGTGTTGAAGAAGCCGATGAACTGGCGGCGGTCCTCGCGGAAGCGCGGCAGGTAGATGGCGTTGATGTGCTGCTCGCTGTTGTAGTAGTCGTCGC
>JADZGG010000333.1 GCA_020854015.1 Flavobacteriales bacterium | reverse complement strand
GCGCGCGCTGGACGACATGTTCAAGGAGACAGGGCACGTCAACGCCTACTTCCCCCTGTTCATCCCGAAGAGCTACCTGGCCAAGGAGGCCAGCCATGTGGAAGGCTTCGCGAAGGAGTGCGCCGTGGTCACCCACTACCGCCTCAAGAGCGATCCTGTGCATGGCGTTATCGTGGACCCCGATGCCAAACTGGAAGAAGAGCTGATCGTCCGACCCACCAGCGAGACCATCATCTGGAACACTTACCGAGGCTGGATCAAGAGCTACCGCGACCTTCCCTTGTTGATCAATCAATGGGCCAACGTGGTGCGCTGGGAGATGCGCACCCGCCTCTTCTTGCGGACCTCCGAATTCCTCTGGCAGGAAGGTCACACCGCCCATGCCACCAAGGAAGAGGCCATTGAGGAGACCGAACGCATGCTCGAGGTCTACGCCCGCTTTGCGGAGGAGTGGTTGGCCATGCCGGTTATCAAGGGCATTAAGACCGCCAGTGAGCGCTTCGCAGGGGCCGAAGAGACCTATTGCATCGAGGCCATGATGCAGGACGGCAAGGCTCTACAAGCCGGTACCTCGCACTTCTTGGGCCAGAACTTCGCCAAGGCCTTCGACGTGGTCTTCACCAACAAGGAGAACAAGCAGGAGCATGTGTGGGCCAGCAGTTGGGGCGTCAGTACCCGCCTCATGGGCGCCTTGATCATGACGCACAGCGATGATCAGGGTCTGATCATTCCCCCGAAGTTGGCCCCCATCCAGGTGGCCATCGTACCCATCGCCAAGAACGAGGAACAGCTCAGCGCCATCCGGACCCACGTGGAGCCTATGATCCAGGGTCTGCGTGCCAAGGGCATTACTGTGAAGTTCGACGACGACGACAAGCGGAAACCCGGATGGAAGTTCGCTGAGTACGAGTTCAAGGGCTATCCTGTTCGCATTGCCATTGGTCCGCGCGATATGGAGAACGGGACTGTGGAGGTGGCGCGACGTGACACTTTGGAGAAGCAGGTGATGCAGATTCAGGACATCGCCGATAAGATCGAGCACCTGCTCCAAGCCATCCAGGACAACCTCTACCAGAAGGCACTCGCCTTGCGCGAGCGTTACATGCGTGCGGTTGACAGCTACGACGAGTTCAAGGTCGCCATCGAAGAAGGCGGCTTCATCATGGCCCATTGGGACGGCACGGCCGAGACCGAAGCGAAGGTCAAAGAGGAGACCAAGGCCACCATCCGTTGTATCCCCTTGAACGGTGACACCACGCCCGGAACGTGCATGGTCACTGGTGCACCCAGCAAGCAACGCGTGATCTTCGCACGAGCCTACTGACATGAGCAAGAAGTCCGCCCCGACCTCTGGAACACCAGCGCCGAACGATCCGCGCAGCATGATCCTGAGCATGCTGCAGATGAAGAGCGGCATGAAGCAGGACGTCTATCAGCGCACCATCGCCCTGTTCAACGACCTGAAGGAGATCTTGCAGGAAGTTACGGAGGATCTGGAGCATGAGATGGTGCAACGCGACAAGCGTGTCAGCGTGCAATACCGGGACAAGGGGGATACCGCCTGCGAGTTGAAGGTGGCCGGGGATACGATCATCTTCCACATGCACACCAACGTGTTCAAGCTGGATCAGGCGCACAGCCTTTGGAGGACCAGCTATCTGGAAGAGGACGAGCTACGGGGCTATTTCGGCACCATCAATATCTACAACGTCCTCAGTGACTCGTTCAAATACAACCGCGAACGCGATCTGGGCTACCTCGTCAGCCGACTCTTCCTCAATAAGGACGGTCACTTCTTCGTACAGGGCAAGCGGCAGCTTGGCTTTCTCTACAACGATCTGGCCTCGAACGAATTGGATCGCGACAAGCTGAAGCAGGTGCTCTTTTCCGTGATCATCTATGTGCTCGACTTCGACCTGCTCACGCCCCCGTATGATCAGGTGAACCAAGTGACCGTGAGCGAAATGAATGAGCTGAACGCCGGTGGCCAGCTCAGCACCGGCAAGCGGTTGGGCTTCCGGTTCCAGGCAGATGTGGACGACCTGACGTGACGATTTGCTGGAACGGGCGATCTGTTTACTTTTGCGACCCCGTTCGCCATCCAACTCGTACAGGTTGGTGAACGAAGTTGAAAGAATGGCCCGTTCGTCTAGGGGTTAGGACGCGTCCCTTTCACGGATGAAACAGGGGTTCGATTCCCCTACGGGCTACGGAACGAAAGCCCCCCGACAGTTCGGGGGGCTTTTCGTTGGAACCCGCTCCCGGTTCGACGAACGCAAGGTCGAACCTTGGCCCGCCCTCCCACGTATCTTTGGCCTTCTACGGCCATAGCGGCCGCGGAGGTGTGTGACCGGCAAGGCCGTGCACGTCCGAGGAAGACCGCGTGGAACCAAACCAGGACCAAGGAATGAGGATCGTACGGAACATGTTCGGGCTGCTGATCGTGGTGGCCCTGCTCGCCTCGTGCGTGGGAAGGCGGAACGTCAACTACCTGCAGGACAATTCGCTCAGCAACACCGCGAAATTGTTCCCCAACAAAAAGTTCGAATACCGGGTGCAGGTGAACGATGTGCTCAGCATCCGTGTACTGGGTCTGGACGATGCGAACGCCAAGCTCTTCAACGTGGAAAGCACCATGGGCTCCACGGTGGTTAACGATGCACAGATGTATGTGAACGGCTTCAGCGTGGACAAGTCGGGCAATGTGCAGCTGCCTACCGTGGGCAAGTTGAAAGTGCAGGGACTTACCGTGGGTGAGGCGCAGGACCTGGTGCAGCGCAAGATCAACGAGTATTTCACCAATGCTACAGTGATCATGAAGCTGGTGAGTTTCCGCGTGAGCGTGCTCGGTGGCGTCGCACGCCCTGGTGCCTACCTCGTCTACAACAACCAGATCACCTTGCTCGAGGCTCTGGCACAAGCCGGTGGCCCGAGCGAGTTCGCCGATAAGCGCCATGTGTCCCTGATGCGCCAGAGCGACCAGGGCACCCAGGCCGTCAACATCGACCTGGGACGGATGG
>JADZGG010000332.1 GCA_020854015.1 Flavobacteriales bacterium | reverse complement strand
CGTTTGCGTGCTTGTCGTAAGAGTTCGTGGCTGTCGTCATACTTGGCCCCTTGAACTTCAAGGAAGGCGATGTTCACGTAGTCGGTGTCGTTCATGGTCGTGGTGCCGAAGTACAAGGCGACCGAATCAGGAGGAACGAGGGTGTGGGGTGGAGCCGTGCCCAAGTTGGTGGTGCTCGCGACCGCTCGGTATCCGTAAACGCAACCTGTAAGGCATAACAGAGCCACCGGGAACAGAAGTGTGTGGGGGCGTAGCATGAGCGTGTGTGTTTGTGAATGAAGTGTTAACAAGGCTTGTGCCAAGCCGAAATAGTGTTGGAACCGGGCCGAGGTGTTCCAAATGCCGTCTCCTTTTGTGATCCCGTCTCGGTACCTTGGTGAAATGAACGGACTTTACTCAGTGCGGCTCGTGATCGCAGTGGTCTTGTCCTGTTGCGTTTTCGTGGCCTGTTCTACAGGCAAGGACTTGACGACGGACACCCGAAGTCTTCAGTTCTCGAACCGAACCGAGAAGCTCGCTTTCCTTGCGCGCTATCTGAAGCGTGCTCCCGGGCTCGTTGATGCGGAGTACGCGATCTGGTATCAGGACAACGGTCACGGCGGTGTTCCAGGCCCATCGGACTACGACATACGGATCATCGCGAGGGTCGTACCGGATTCACTTGATGCGTGGACGGAAGGTCTTACCCAGGGATCTTGGACAGGAACCGATCTTGCATGGAAGGACCTGATGGCAGATACGGTCGCATGGCGGATCGCTTCAGCAGCCCAACTCTATCGGGGCCCATCGAAGGTGTTGCTCGTTCATGATGATGAGGGCATCGTGCTGGCGCGGTATTCTTCCATGCCGATCGAGCTGGAGTAGGGTGACTCGACTCAACAGGGCCACCTCACTTCAACACCGTCACATGCCCGATCACCGATTCCTTCTTGTAGGAGCGGCCGTCCTTGTAGTTGAGCTTCCAGACGTAGACCTCCTCCTTCACCGGTTGGCCTTGGTAGATGCCAAGCCAAGGCTCATGGGGCGTGTGGCTTTCGAAGAGCAGTTCGCCCCAGCGATCGAAGATCAGCAGCTCGTAATCGGTGAGGATGCTCGGCTCGTTGAAGATCGGCATGAAGCCCTCGTTGATGCCGTCGCCGTTCGGGGTGAAGCTGTTGGGCACATGCACAGCGAGCAGGTCCAGCACCACCACCGGGTGGCAAACGGAATCGACACAGCCATTTCCGTTCACAGCGGTGAGGCAGACCATGTATGTATCGCCAAGAACATCCGGGAACGAGAAGCCAGGGTCGTGTTGTTCGCTGCCACCAAGTCCCGCGAAATTCCATGTGAACCAGCTCGCGTTCTCGCTCTGGTTGGTGAACTGGATGAAGGGGTCCGAGATGAGCACAGTATCGGGCTGTGCGACGAACTCAGCGATCACCGGGGCAGGGCTGATCACGGCTGCAGGTGCCATGGCCAGGCAGCCATTGATGTCCATCATCACCACGTTGAGCCCGCCGGCGCACAGGTCAGTGATCGTGGTGCCTTGCTGAAAAGTGGTGCCGCCATCAAAGCTGAAGAGCACGCCCTCAGGATCGACCACGGTCACGGTGCCATCACAGGTGCCGGGACAGGTCTCCGGCGTTGAGAGGATGTTGTCGATCACCAGCGGCGGTGGTTGATCGATGAGGTAGGTAGCCTGCATGAAGCATCCGTTCGTGTCGAGCACGGTCACGGCGTACGTTCCCGCGCACAGGCCTGTAGCGAGCGATGTATTGCCGGCCACCGCAGGTGTCCATTGATAGCTGTACGCACCATTGCCTCCGGTGGCGGTCACCTCCGCAGTGCCATCGCAGTAGCCGAAGCACACGGCATCCTCCGCGACCACCGCAGGCTCGATCGTCTCGGTGAACACTACGTTCACACTGTCCGCACTCGCGCATCCGTCGCTGGAGACGGTGGACCACACGAAGGTGGCCGCACCACCGATGCTGGATGTGGCCAATGTGCTCGCGGAGTCGACGTTGAACACGGTGGCCGTCGAAGGTGCGCTCCACTGTCCACTGCTCCATACTCCGGTCGCGGTCAGTGCCACGCTCTTGTCGCACACCACCATGTCCGGGCCGGCGTCAGGCACGGCGATCACGAAGATGCTGATGGTCGCGCTCGCGCTCATGTTCGGGCAGGCGCCCTGGCTGATCACCGTGTAGGTGTATGAGCCTTGCGGGCTGGTCGCGGGATCGAAGACACCGTTGCATGCCGCGCCGTTCGGGTCGGTCCATTGGCCACCGGCATCCGGTGAGCCACCAAGCAAGGCGAAGAGCGTGACAGGTGCCGCTTCCGGGCAGACCGTGGTGCTTCCATCGGATCCGGCGTCGGGCATCGGATCAACTGTCATCGTCACGAGCGCGGCATCGTTGGGGCATGGTGAAGTGCCTGATACGGTGTAGGTGTAGTTGCCGGGAGCATCCACCGCAGGATCGAAAGGTCCGGTGTAGGGCTGGTTGTTCGGTGCGGTCCACGAGCCGCCGGGATCGGGACTGCCGCTGAGCAGACCGAAGAGCGCTACGGCAGGGTCGTTCACGCAGAGGGTCAGTGCACCATCCACGCCCGCTTCCGGTGCGATCACCACCGCCACGTTCACCTGTGCGGTATCGTTGACGCAGGGCTGTGGTACCAGCACCATGTAGGTGTAGAGTCCGGAAGCGGAACTGTCCGGGTCGAAAAGCGTCGTCATCGGCTGGCCGAGCGGATCGACCCAGACGCCACCGGGATCCGGAGTTCCGCCCAAGGCCGTGAAGAGGTCGAGCGAGGCGTTGATGCTGCAAAGCGTCAACGCGCCATCGATGCCGGCGTCCGGGTTGGAAAGCACGTTCACCGTGATCACGGCGGAACCGGAAGGGCAGGGCGGCGTGCCGGCGACGGTGTAGGT
>JADZGG010000331.1 GCA_020854015.1 Flavobacteriales bacterium | reverse complement strand
CCTCTGGCAGGACGGTTCCACTGCAGCCACCATTGACGCTTCGACAGGTGGCAACTATAGCGTGACGCTGACCTTGAATGGTTGCACGGCAAGCGATGCGCTGCTGGTGAACGTCAACCCCGTTCCGGTCGTGGACCTGGGCAACGACACGACCCTCTGCGCAGGACAAGCTGTGTTACTGGTTGCTACGGTCGCGGGCGCCACGTATCTCTGGCAGGATGGGTCCACCGCTGCCACCTACAATGTGACCGGTGCCGGGGCCTACAGCGTGACCGTGACGTTGAACAACTGCGCCACCACCGACGCGATCAACGTGGCATACAACCCGCTGCCCGTAGTGGCCTTGGGGAACGACACCACCATCTGCAACGGTTCGCCTTTGGTGCTGAATGCCACCTACCCGGGCGCCACGTACCTCTGGCAGGACGGTTCCACAGCAGGCACGATCAACGCTGCGGCTGGCGGCAACTTCAGCGTGACGTTGACCTTGAACGGATGTACCGCAAGTGACGCGCGGCAAGTGAACGTGAACCCGGTGCCTGTGGTGGACCTAGGGAATGACACGATTGTCTGTGCTGGTGCAGCTGTCGCCTTCAATTCCTTCCAACCCGGCGCCACGTACCTCTGGCAGAACGGATCAACAGCGGCTACGCTGACCACCAGCACGGTTGGCACGGTGTCAGTGACGGTGACGGTCGGCGGATGTTCCGCTTCCGACGCGGCGACGCTCTCCAACTTCAATCTGCAAGCCGTGAACCTCGGCCCGGATACGTCGGCCTGCGCGGGCAGCCAGATCGCATTGGGCATTAACGTACCGGGAGCGAGCTACCTCTGGAGCACGGGAGCCACCACGAGCAGCATCAGTGTTGGTACCGCCAATGCGTACTGGTTGACCACAACACTGAACGGGTGCCAGGTAAGCGATACCGTGAACGTTGCCATCGTGCCTTTACCGGTCGTTTCCCTTGGGAACGACACCACGCTCTGTCCGGGCGATGTGTTGCTGCTTGACGCGACCATCGCAGGCGCGACCTATCTGTGGAACAACTTGGCCGTCTCTCCCACGCTGAACGTTGGTGCTGGCAACTGGTCCGTGCTGGTGACGGTTAATGGATGTTCCAACGCTGACGCGATCAGTATCGGCACCCACACACCTCCGACCATTGCTCTTGGTAGTGACACCACGCTCTGCCCTGGAGCGACCCTGCTGCTGAATGCAGCGATCCCGGGAGGCAGCTACTTGTGGCAGAATGGTAGTACGGCGAGCACCTTCCTCGTGAGCAGCGGCGGCACCTACAACGTGACCGCTACGGATGCGAACACCTGCGCGGCCAGCGATGCCATCACGGTGAGCTACGCTGCGCCTGTTGCAGTGGACCTCGGCAACGACACCACCATCTGCCTGGGAACAACGCTCATCCTGGATGCGACCGTTCCCGGGGCCAGCTACGCGTGGAACACAGGTGCCTTCAGCCCCACCTTGAGCGTTTCCACAACAGGCGTATATAGCGTCAGTGTGCTTCAAGGGAACTGCACGGTATCGGATGCGATCCAGGTAAGCACTGCGGCTTCGCCGGTGGTCGACCTTGGCAACGACACCACGCTATGCCCTGGCGCCACGCTTCTGGTCGACGCTTCAGAACCGGGCGCTTCGTATCAATGGCAGAACGGCCCGGTAACCTCGTCGATCACGGTCGTGCAAGCGGGCACTTACTCCGTGACAGTATCGAACATCGCAGGCTGTAGCGGTACCGATGCGATCACCGTTCAATATGCTTCGCCGAACGCGGTGGAACTGGGCAACGACACCATCATCTGTCAAGGAAGCACGGTCCTGTTGGATGCCACGCTTCCCGGTTCGAGCTACCTGTGGAGCACGGGTGCCACCACCGCCACGATCACGGTTGGTTCCACAGGCACCTACGCGGTGACCGTAATGCAAGGTGCCTGCACCGTGAATGATGCCATCCTGGTGACCGTTTTGCCTGCACCAGTGGTCAACCTCGGCAATGACACCACCTTATGCGCGGGAGCTTCGTTGGTACTTGATGCCAGTTGGCCCACTTCGACCTACCTCTGGAGCACCAGTGCGACGACCAACGCGATCTCCACGTCCGCACAAGGCGATGTCTGGGTTGCCGTTACCGCAGGGGGCTGCACCACAAGCGACACGATCATGGTGAACGTGCTCAACGCCTTGGCGCTCGACCTGGGCAACGACACCACGCTCTGCTCTGGCGCCACCTTGGACCTCACCGCGCAACTTCCGGGAGGCATCACTACTTGGAGCACCGGAGCTTCGGCGAGCACGATCACTGTCTCGCAACCGTTGACCATCTGGGCAACGGTATCCGTAGGGGCCTGCTCGATCAGCGATACGATCGCCATCGCCTATACCACCTTGGCCCCCTTCAACCTCGGTCCTGCCACTGCCCTCTGCAACGGTCAGAGCATGGTGCTGGACGCGACGACGACCGCGGGTGCCAGCTACCTCTGGGACGATGGTTCCACCGGGATGTCGCGGTCCGTGTCCTCGGCCGGGACCTTCTGGGCACAGGCCACGCTCGCGAACTGCGTTACCAGTGACACCATCGCCATTTCGTTGACCCCGCTGCCGGTCGTTGACCTTGGACCGGACACCGCGCTGTGCCCTGGAGCTTCACTGCTTCTTGGTGTCACCACAGCCGGCGGGACCTATCTATGGAACAATGGCAGCACACAGTCCTCGATCACGGTGACCCCGGGCGGATGGAATGTGATGGTGACGGTGAACGGATGTTCGAACAGTGACGCGATCACCATCGGAACGCTTCCTGCGGCTATGGCAGACCTGGGCAACGACACCACGCTCTGCCTTGGTGCTTCGATGCTGCTCGATGCCACGCAGGCCGGTGCGACCTACCTGTGGCAGAACGGTTCCACCGCTTCGACGCTCAACGTAGCACAGGCTGGCAGCTACTCCGTAACGGTGGACCTGGGTGGTTGCACGGACAGCGATGCGATCACGATCTCCTACTTCACCCCGACCAGCCTCAGCCTTGGACCGGACACCATGCTCTGCCCAGGGAACATGATCAGCTGGAGCTTCAACCTCGCCGGGGCCTCCTATCTCTGGAGCAATGGCTCTACCGGTTCGCAATACAGTACCTCCAGTGCGGGCACGGTGTGGGTGCAAGCCGGTGCCGCCGGATGCATGGCCATGGACACCGTGCAGGTCGGGATCACCCCACTGATACAGCCGGACCTAGGCGACGATACCTCGCTTTGCGCAGGGGATTCCCTTGTACTTACCGTCACGCCTGGGCCTGCGCTAGTGCTATGGTCGACCGGTGCGACAAGCAACAGCATCACAGCAACCTCGAGCGCATCGTACACGGTCATGGTGACCTATGATGGCTGCTCGGCGAGCGATGCGGTGGAGGTCGACTTCTTGCCGGTGATCGCCGACATAGACCTGGGCCCGGACCGCACACTTTGCCCGGGGCAGGAGCTCGAATTGGATGCCTTCATCCCGGGTGCGGCTTACGAGTGGAGCACCGGAAGCACAGGGGCTACCCTGACGGTATTGTTCCCCGGAACCTACAGTGTCACCCTCACCAGTCCGTGTGCCACGGTGATGGATACGGTGCTTGTGACCGAAGGCGGCTGTGCTCCTTTCGTGCATGTGCCGAACAGCTTCACACCCAATGGGGACGGCATCAACGAGGTGTTCGCACCGATGGTCGTGGGGAGCTTCATCCGCTATGAGCTCACGATCTTCGATCGCTGGGGCGAGGCCATCTTCAGCAGCTCGGAACCCGGCAAGGCCTGGGATGGCATGGTACGCGGAACACCGGTACAGGACGGGGTGTACGTTTGGACCTTGGCCTACAAGGCCGTTAGCGACGAAGGCGTGGACCAGCAACGCCTCACTGGTCACGTAACGCTACTCCGGTAACACGTCGAAGCCTTCCTCTTTCCAGATGAACTGTCCATCGGAGAGGCGGACGTAGGCGAGCTTCCCGCTTCGGGAGACCTTGACCGTCCGAGCGTCCATCAGCTCCGCTGCTTCGTAAAGCAACGGAATACGCTCTTTCCCAAGCAGGTCGATCACGCCCATCTTCCCGTAGAGGGTGGCAATGAGCATGTTGTGCTGCACATCCGAAAGCCCGGTAAAGCGCGGTGCGATAAGCTCTTTTGCGGTGCTGTCAACAAGACCGAACAGCTCGCCGATCTTCACCCGAGCAAAGCCCTGACGAAGTTCCCAGGCCTGGTCGTACTTGAACTCGCTGAGCGCGGCGCCTGCGCGGTTCAGGTAGCCCCACTTGGTCTTCTTCTTCACTGGTATGACCCCGGAAACAGCAATGCCGATGTCCGTGTACTGGGGCGCAAGCACCTTCGCCCCTTTGGTATCGATGCAGCCGAACTTTCCCGCCACCATCACCTTGGCAATGCCGTTGTGGAAGTCGCCCCAGCCGAGGGTGCCTTCGTTGGCCTCGTACTGCATAGGGATCGCCAGGCCACCTTGCTGATCCACGTAACCGCACTTGGTGCCATCCACCACCAACGCAAGGCCGTTGTTGAACACACCAACATGGTCGTGCTCCACCGCAAGAAGCATATCACCAAAGGGACTCACCAAGCCCATGCGCGCGCCTTTCCTGACGCGGGATACCGGCAGCGCGAAGCCTTCGATCCAATCGTACTCAAAGGGGATCACCACTCCGCCCTTGGCGTCGATCACACCGCTCTGACCGTTCTGAACGACCACGGCGAGCCCGTTCTGGTAGGTTCCTGCCTTTTCATACTGGAACGGGACCACCACTTCGCCAGCCACATTGATGTAGCCGTAGCGCCCTTCCTTCTCCGCGTAGGCGATACCATTGCGGAACTCGCCCACATCCTCATATTCCATCGGAACCACCAGGCGTCCCCCCCGATCCACCACACCTACATGACCGGCGCGATCCACGGTGATCAAGCCTTCGCTGGGGTCGAGCACATCGTCGTACTGCACCTCCACCACCTCGCGCCCCATCTTGTTGATGGTGCCCACGCGATCGCCCACCCCCACGAGCGCCTGGCCACCTGCGAACGGCTCGGCCAGATCATACAAGGCCTTCACCTGCTCCACTCCTTCCTCATTGATGTAGCCCCACTTGCCATCCTTCCGGAAGGGATAGAGCACCATGCTCGCGGTGCGGTAGTCCGCAGTGAGCTCGTTGATGAAGGGGTAGTCCGGGTAGTCCTTGAGGAATTGCGTGATGGCGCCAGCGCTGAGGTCACGCGTGTATTGGTCGTAGATGGCGCGCCAGGCATCGGGCACGTTCGGGTTCTTCGGGTTGGAGGCAATGAACCCATGGAGCTCCATCGGTGTTCGATGGGGTGTGCTCAGTCGGAAGATCTCGTCCTCGGCCTTGCGCACATAGGGACTATCAGGATGCTCGGACAGAAAACGCTGGTACTCGGTGATCGTCCCGTTGGGCACCGCCTCTCGGAACACCGCCTCCTGCAGGCGCGACCGTGCTTCGTAGACATCCTTGGCCTCCGGGTAGCGCTTGATGAAGGTCTGGAACGCCGCGGCCGTGTTGGTGGTGCGGGCTTCCTGGAAAGCGATGTGGTCCCGGATGGCACGCGCATCGGCCACGCGTGCGCTCTGGTGGTAGGTGGTTATGAAGCGATCGTAGGAAGCGATGCTGTTCACGCTCTTCGCTTGGTCCCAAGCAATGCCGTAGATGTGCTCCTTCTGGGCCTCGATGGCGGCCCCGGTCACACCCACCTTACCGACAGCGACCCGCTCCTTGTCAGGTGCCATGCTGAAGGCTACGTCCGCCCGCTGAATGAAGGCGTAAGCGGAATCGAGCTGATAGAAGGGGTTGTTGTCGCGGCCGTGGATCACGCTAAGCCCGTACCAGGCCGCGGCCGGATGCTTGCGAACTTCCTTCTGGAACAGGTCGCGGGCCAGGAAGTAATTGTGCTCACTCAATGCCGCGAAGGCCTTCTCCAGCTTACCGGCGGAAACGGACAGCGGAAGAAGGGAAAGCACCAACGACCCCTGCAGCAGGCAACGACGAACGCTCAATTCCATGTGGCGTCAAAAGTAGACCCGCGTGCCGGGCACTTGGCCCACCTTTGCGCTCCGGCGTCGACCGGCTTGTGTTGATGGGAAAGCGCGTGGACAGGATCGAACGGTGGCTCACCCGCGAACGGGCGCGCTGGACGCTCATCGCTTTGGGCGTGATCACCGTGGCCTTGGGCGTCTCCCTGCGCAACGTCCGGCTCGACTACGACTTCGAAAAGTTCTTCCCCACGAGCGACCCCGAGCTGGACCGTTACCTCGGTTTCCGTGAGCGCTTCGGCAACGACAATGATTTCCTGCTGGTAGCGGCAGAGCGGAAACCTTCCGTGTTCGACCAGGGCTTCCTGCTGAAGGTGGACAGCCTTTCCGCCAGGTTGATGCGACTGACCGATATGCGTTCGGTGAGCAGCCCGACGCGCCTGGAGGAACCCGTGATCACACCGGTGGGCGTGTTCAACGTGCCGGTGCTTCGCGTTGGCAGTGACACCACCCTCGCCGCTGATTCCGCCCGCATCTGGGCCGACGACCGCATCCGAGAAGCCTACTTCGCCCCCGCTGGTGATGCGCTCCTGATGGTCGCCCAGACCACGCCGGACCTGAGCAAGAAGCGCAGCGACGAGCTGTTGGAAGGCGTGGAACGCGTGATGCGCGAAAGCGGGTTGCAAGGCTTGCATGTGGCGGGCCGTATCCATGGACAGTACTACTACATCCAGAAGATGGAGCGCGAGCTGGTGCTCTTCCTCACCGCATCCATCCTGTTGCTGGCGGTCTTCCTCTACTTCGGCTTCCGCTCGTTGCTGGGCGTGATCGTGCCCATCGGCGTGGTGGGCTTATCGATCCTTTGGGAAGTGGGTGCCATGAGCCTCTTCAACGAACCGCTCAGCATCCTCACCATGCTGCTGCCCACGATCCTTTTCGTGGTGGGCATGAGCGATGTGGTGCACTTGCTGGAGACCTTTCTGGAGAACGTGCGCGCCGGCATGGAACGGAAGCGTGCGCTGGCCGTGACCTATAAGGAGGCCGGCCTTCCCACCTTCCTTACGGCCGTCACCTCGGCCATCGGCTTCGCCACGCTCGGGTCCGCGAGCATCCAGCCGCTACAGGAGTTCGGCGTCTACACGGCCATCGGCGTGATGGTGGCCTTCGTGCTCGCTTTCACCCTGTTACCAGCGCTGCTGTTGTACATCGACCCGAAGCGCATGCTGCCCCGCGCGATCGAGTCGTCTCCGTGGGACCGCTGGCTGCCCCGGTTGTTCCGTTGGACCATCCGGAACCGCGTTCGCATCCTGATCGGCTTCGGGCTCATCATGGTCGTGAGCACCGTGGGCCTCTCGCATATCAAAGTGAACAACTACCTCCTGGAGGACTGGCCGGAGGATGATCCGCAGAAACAGGACTTCTTCTACTTCGAACGGACATTTGGTGGTGTAAGGCCCTTCGAGCTGGAACTGACCGTGATGGACAGCGACCGGACCGTGTGGGACCTGGACGTGTTGAAGCAGATCGAAGCGGTGCAAACGTTCGTGCACGACGAGCAGGGTGTGCGCAGCATCCTCTCCCCTGTCACGGTGATGCGTTCGCTCAACAAGGCGGCCAACGGTGGTGGTGCCGACATGCTGCGCTTGCCGATGGAAGCCGAGGATGCACGCAAGCTGGCCCGGCAGGCGGAAGCCTTCGGCGGCAAGGAACAGCTGCGCATGCTGGTCTCGGAGGATGGGCGCACCGCACGCCTCAGCGGCCGGAAGGTGGACGAGGGCGGCTTCGTTCACAAGGGCAAGAACACGGAACTGGACCGCTTCATCGCCGAGCACACGGACCCCAAGCTGGTGCAGTTCCGGCAGACCGGAATGGCCTACCTGATCGATCGCAACAACGAGCACCTGAGCGGGCAGCTGGTCGGTGGCATGGGCCTGGCCATCCTGCTCACCGCCGCCATCATGATGTGGTTCT
>JADZGG010000330.1 GCA_020854015.1 Flavobacteriales bacterium | reverse complement strand
GGGATGTGTATCGGATCACTGGCGATGAACTCCGGTCGCGCATAGCGGTCATAGGCCTCGTTGAGGAGTTCCCTCAGTTCGTGGAGGTCAGGTCTTCGCTTGGCCATGGCAGAGCACTCAGCCCTTCGCTTTCACCACCTGTTGATTGGCGCGGATGTTCTGCGCGGCGAGCAGTACCACTTCGGCGATGCGTCGCGCGCGCGTGCCGTCCGTCTTCGCGCCAAGCACCCAACGGATGATCTGTTTGCGGGCGCTGGGCGGGAACGCCTCATAGTGATTGTGCGCCGCCCTGTTCTTGTAAAAGGCACGCAGAAGGTCGGAGGGCACCTCAAGGGCTTCGGCGGCATCAATGGCGGTCCACGAACCGTTCGCTTTGGCGATCTCGATCTTCTTCAGTCCGGCAGTGGTCATGCGCTTTTGGGCGATCAACCGTTCCACATGCGCTTTGTTGATGGCGCTCCACACGCTGTTGGGCTTGCGGGGGCTCAAGTATTGCATGATGCGGTCGGCATCCAGCGTGCGTGCTAGACTGTCTATCCATCCGAAGCAGAGGGCCTCCTGCACTTTCTCGTCGAAGCCCACGTACTTGTCCGCCACGTGCTTTTTGTAGGTGATGAGCCAGATGCCTTCCGTGCGCTTGTGGTTCGTCTTCAGCCAGGCGCGCCATTCAGCACGGCTTGTGACCTCGACGCGTTCAAGGGAATCGAGCTTGGAGGCCATCTTCAGGTCACTGCACATTGAATCGTCCACGCAGGGAGGGGGAGCCGAAGAGTTCCATATCAAGATCCGGGATATACAGGCCCATGCCCTTGTTTGCTTTCCAATCCGGATAGCGATGGGTGATCCATCGGGTGTAATTGCGTGCTTGGGAAAAAGTCTCAAGCCGATGATAGGGGTCGCCATGGAATCTCTTCATGTGAGCATTCTCGAAAGCGATGGTGTTCAAGGAGCGCATCAGGTTGATGTGATCAGTGTCCGACCAGGTCTCCAGGGGAGCGTCCTTGAATCTCAAGCAAAGGTGTTCGACCAACGCCCGGAACCGCGTGCTGTCGACATGCACCATGGAGTCGCGGTCGGCTGAATGTAGCCTTTCGGCCAGATCATCGAATTGCGTGGACGAGCCTTGGCCGTACAAGGCGATCGGCAGCAACAGCAAACCAAGGCAAAAGGAGCGAAGGCCCATCCACGCCACCTAGTTATTGTCCGAAGGACATGCTCGGCATTTCGGTGACCTCATAGCCGTCCAGGCTGAACAGGCTTTCGGTCGGTGGGGTCAGCTGCACGTCGAGCATGTAGCAGACCATGCGGTCCTTGCCATTCGCATCGACCCATTGGAACTCCAGCGGGAATCCTTGGATCTGAGCCATCCGCTGGGTGAGGCCGGGGTCGCCGGTCTTCACGTTACGGGACATGTCGGTGAAGGGGGCGGGCATGTCCTTCGCCACCCAGCCGATCCACGTGCCTTTTTCGCTCTCCACGATGATCTGCTGACACGTGTGTCCCTCGATCACCTTGGTCTCATCGGTCATGGTGACCTTCGGTTCCACGCGGGCTGGATCCTCCTTCACGGTGACCTTTTTCTTTTTGGACTTGATGGCCGTTTTCTTGCCTTTGGTGTCCGTCAACAGCATGTACTGCCATTTGCCCTTCAGGTCCGTGAGCATGCGCATTTCGTCGCCCTTCTGGTCGGGTAGTTCGGTCTTGATCAGCGTCTGTTCAGCGGTCGACCAGTAACGCATGGTCACGGGGCTGTTCTTCTCCTCTACATCGTTCTTGTACATGTGGCTTTCCATGCGGAAGCTGCCCACGAAGCTGTTCGGCACGAAGGGGTCATTGTCATCCTCCACGGACATGCCAGCGCCTGAGCCTTTGGGCATCATGCTGCCGAGGTTGATCTGGGCGGTGGCGAGGAGCGAGGCCACCAATGCAAGGGAAAGGAGAGGGGTACGCATGGTCCTTGGGTCTTTGACCCGAAGTTAGGCGATACGCCGCTGGATCGGAAAAGAGCCGCAGCGCTGCTACAGGATCGCGGTCAGATCAGGGTTCATGGCTTGAAGCTCGCCTTGGTGATCTTGAACACCTCCTGATCGACGCGGCCTGGCGCGATCTGGTCCACTTTGACGCGGGTGAGCAGTTTGCCGTTCAGCTTGCGGGTCACCTCCAACGGCATGCCGGGGGCATCCACGTAGCTCTGCATCCCGAACGCATCCTCGAAGATCATGCCCAAGGAACCACTGGCGCCGATGATGTCGAAGGGTATGGAGGCCATGTTCGGGCATACCCATGCTTCGCGCTTATCGACCGGGACCGCACGGGCCGAGCGCAGGCTGCAACGACAGCCCAAGAGGTCCTGCTCCCTGCCTGTCTGAAGGGTGTCGGGCCACCAGTAGCGCTCGGGAGCTGTACGGCCGCCGTGGTCCAGTTTCTGAACGACGACCGAGTCACCTTGGAGCGTATAGCGCATCACGCGCCGGCTGCGGCGGATCATCAACGTGGCCGTAGCGGGTGCACTGCTTCCTTTCGGCGGCTCCAGAATGAACAACGAGGTGTCGGGCGTGGCCCAGTACTTCACCTGCCAGGTCATGAGCGTTTCGGTCTTGGAAGGCAGGGGCTCCCGCTTCAGCACGGAGTAGTTCCAACGCGCATGGCCGGTGAAGGTGTTCCGCCGCATGAAGAGCGCTTGATCCACAAGGGTCGGGCGTCGCATGGGCGGGCCGGGTGCTTCTTCCACGGGCATCGCTTCCTCGACCATCTCCATTGGCGCTTCGGTCACCATTTCCATGTCTGCGCTCCCCTCTGCGTAGCTCCCCGGTTCCACCATGCGCACATTCCTTTCAACGACCTCCTCGGACCTGCGACGCTCCGCCCGCAACCGTTCATCGCGCACCTGGCAGCATCGAAGGTCCACCTTCGGCGGTGCGGCCTTGCCTGGCTGATAGCTCGTGAGCTTGGTGGCGTTCACTTGCATGGGCATGGGCCGGTCCGCCACACCGAAGACCATCAGGTCCTTGAACCGTTTCCCCATGCGCTGGATCATCCAGTACCGCATGTCGAACACGGGATTAAGCACGTCCTTCTCCGGGAAAACGAAGTAGGGGAGAAAGCGCTCGCTGGTGGTATGGGCCTGGCACTTCCGGCCCAGGATGGTCTCGTACCGACCGGTCGGGGTGAAGTCGAGCTCGAGGCCGTTCCCGAACT
This sequence comes from Flavobacteriales bacterium, assembly GCA_020854015.1. GTDB lineage: Bacteria > Bacteroidota > Bacteroidia > Flavobacteriales_F > PHOS-HE28 > PHOS-HE28. The sequence goes on along the minus strand of JADZGG010000330.1, from coordinate 225 downwards.
CCTTCAGGCCCACTTCCGCGAGGTCGGCGATGTGGAGTTTTGGGATCACGTAGCTGTGGCCTTCGTTGTGCATGGCCATCACCACGTCCGCATCCAGGTCCACGGCGTAAAGGAGCTGGCCTTCGTCGTCCGGATCATCCAGTTGCAGCACCGCGCGTCGGGCATCGGCCCAGTAGGAGTAGCGGGCGGTGCGCATGGTGGTGTCCGCCTTTCCGTTCCGGTCGC